>DATMMB010000071.1:0-10051 GCA_035569895.1 Solirubrobacteraceae bacterium
CCATGGAAAGCTTCAGGCCGACCCACGTCCTTGCCGCAAGGGCCGGCTTTGCCGGCCCGGGCCTGGGGACGCTGCAGCGACGGGAGGGGGTCTGAAGGCCCGCCCACCCGGGCCTGCCCTCCCCCAGCTACTGCGCGTAGCGCTCGGCGCCGGCGTAGTTCATGAACTTCGGGTACTCCTTGTGGAAGGTGAGCGTGACTTTGCCCACCGCGCCGTTGCGATGCTTGGCGATGATCAAATCGGCCTCGCCGGGGCGTTCGGAGTCTTCGTCGTAGTACTCGTCGCGGTAGATGAACATCACCAGGTCGGAGTCCTGCTCGAGATTGCCGGACTCGCGCAGGTCGGAAAGCTGCGGTTTCTTGTCCGGCCGCGTCTCCACCGCGCGCGAAAGCTGGGAGAGCGCGATCACCGGCACCCCCAGCTCGCGCGCGAGGATCTTCAGCCCCCGGGAGAGCTCGCCGACGGCGGTGACGCGCGAGTCGTAGCGGCTGTCGGTGCGCATCAGCTGCAGGTAGTCGACGATGATCAGCCCCAGCCCTCCCTCACACTGGGTATGCAGGCGCCGCGCCTTAGCCCGGATCTCGAGCATGCCGACATCGCTGGAGTCGTCCACCCACAGCGGCGCCTCCGCCAAGCGCTGACTGGCCGTGAGGATCTTCGGCCAGCGCTCCTCTTTGACGCGCCCCTTGCGCAGCTCCTCCCCCTTGATGCGCGCCTGCGAGGCGACGAAGCGCTGGGCCAGCTCCGCCTCCGCCATCTCCAGCGAGAACAGCGCCACCGGCCGCTTGTGCTGAACCGCGGCGTTCTCCGCGATGTTGCACACCAGCGCGCTCTTGCCCATCGCCGGGCGCGCGGCGATGATGATCAGGTTGCCTGGCTGAAATCCGCCGGTGAGCTCGTCGAGGTCTTTGAACCCCGAGGGAGTGCCGGTGAGCGAGGTGCCCTCCAGGGAGAGGCGATGGAGCTTGTCGAGCTCCTCGTGCAGCACGTCCTCGATCGCGCGGAAGTCCTGCTTGCGGTCGTCGCGCGCGACCTCCAGCATCACCTTCTCCGCGCGCTCCACCAACTCCCGTGGGGAGGCCTGGTGGCCGAGCACGCTCTCCTGGATCTCGTACGCGCTCTTCAAGAGGCGGCGCAGCAGTGCGTTCTCGCGCACGATCTGCGCGTAGCGGCGCGCGTGGCCGGCGGCCGGCACGATCCCGGTGAGCTCGTCCACCGCAGCGATCCCGCCGACTGCCTCCAGCTTGCCGGCCTGCTTGAGGCGCTCGATCACCGTCAGCACGTCGACCGGCTCGCTTTCCTCGTAGATGGCGAGCATCGCCTCGTAGATCGTGCGGTGGCGGTCGCGATAGAAGTCGTCGGACCGCAGCCCCTCCTCGATCACGAGCGCGTACATCGAGTGGTCGGAGAGCAGGATCGCACCGAGCACCGACTGCTCGGCCTCGAGGTTGTGCGGCGGCGCGAGGGCGACGCCTGAGGCCCCCCCGCCGTTCGTGGTAGCAACCGCGCTCATGGCCGCCCCGACTCTAGTCCGAGCCTTCGCCCAGCCGCGGGCGGCACCCCGCAATCACCGACACAAAAAACTCCTGCACGAACGTATGTTCGCGGAGGAGGCGGACACCCCGGCTGCTACTTCTTTGGAACTACCATGGTCTTCACGGTTGCCGTCACGTCCTCGACGACATCGACCACGACCATGTAGGTGCCGACGTTCTTGATCGGCTCCGGCAGGTGCACGTTGTGGCGATCCAGCCGCAGCCCTCTCGCCTCGTGGATCGCCTCGGCGATGTCCTGGGCGGACACCGACCCGAACAGGCGCCCGTCGGCCCCCGCCTGCTGGGGAATCGTGAGCACGGTCTTGTTGAGCAGGTTGGCGTTGGCGCTGGCGCGCTCGACGAACTCGCGCGCCGCCCGCTCCTCGGCCTCCTGCCGGCGGCGCATCGCCTCCACCGCGCCCTTGGTGGCCGGCTGGGCGAGCTTGCGCGGGAGCAGGAAGTTGCGCAGGTAGCCCTTGGACACGTCGACCACCTTGCCCTGCTCGCCGAGGGTGTCGACGTCCTTGAGCAGTATCGCCTCGGGCATCGTTGGCTCCCTTCGCCGCCTTAGCGGCGGGAGTCCTCGCGGCGGCGGGGGCTGTCTTCGCGCCCGCCCTCGTTGACGTATGGCAGCAGCGCCAGCTCGCGGGCGCGCTTGACCGCGCGCGCGACCTGCGCCTGATGGCGGCGGCAGGCGCCGGTGATCCGCCGCGAGCGGATCTTGCCCTTCTCGGAGACGAAGCGGCGCAGCGTCGCCACGTCCTTGTAGTCGACTTGCTCGATCTTGTCGCGGCAGTGCTGGCAGGGCTTACGCCGGCCGCTGCTCGCTCCGCCTCGCTTCTCTCGCCTGCGGGCCGGCTTGCTGCGGCCTCGTGACTTCGCCACTTGATCTACCACCTATCGCTTCGAGTCGTTGTGAGCGGCTAATCATAGACGCCACGGCCCGCCGGCTCCCTCCACCGCGACGGGAAGGGCTAGAACGGGATGTCCTCGTCGCGGGCCCCGGCACCCACCGGCGCGGGCTGGTAGTCGCCTTCGTCGACTTGGGTCTCCCCACCCGGTGCGGCTCCGTTGCCGGCGAAGCCGCCCCCGCCGGAGGTCTCTTCGCGCGATCCGAGGAACTGCACCGAGTCGGCGATGATGTCGATAGCCTGGCGTTTGGCGCCGTCCTGCGCCTCCCACTCGCGCCACTCCAGGCGCCCGTCGATTGCCACCGGGCGTCCCTTGGAGAGGTAGCGGGCGGCGTTCTCGCCCTGTGCGCCCCACACCTTTACGTTGAAGTAGTTGGGCTTGTCCGTCCATTCCCCGCTGGCGGAGTCCTTGCGGCGCGTGTTGCACGCGATCCGCAGCTCGCACACGGAGGTGCCGCTGGGCAACGAGCGCAGCTCGGGGTCTTTGGTGAGATTGCCGGTCATCACTACCCGGTTGATGTTGGTGGCGGCCACGGCGGTTCCTTTCAGCTCTGACTATGCGGTCTTTGTTCGAGTGTAAACCCGGCATCGGGCATCACTTCGCCCCGGATGCCGGGCGATCCCGCTCATTGCGAGGATTGGCTGCGTGCGGCAGCCTGGGTCCGCGCCGAGAGGCTCCGCGACCCAGTCAGCGACCCTGCGACCGGTCGCTGTGCGACTGTGGCGAGGTGCCGAACAGCTCGTCCCAGTAGGGGGCGCTGATGCCGAAGCCACGGGTGTCGTCCTGGAAGTGGTGGCGCATGTGCCGCTCGCGCAGCATCCGCCCGAGGCGCCCGCGGGGCACGAAGTGGTGGAGGTAGTAGTGCAGCATGTCGTACACCACATACCCCGCGAAGAAGCCGACCGCGAGGCCGGGGGCGTAGCGCTCGCCGAAGATGCCATACAGCGCGCCAAACACGAGCGCCGCCAGCGGCACGCTGACAGCCGGGGGCATCACCAGGCGCATCGGGTCGTTGGGGTGCTCGTGGTGGATGCCGTGGATGATCCAGTGCAGCCGCGCGCCGATCCCCCGATCGGGCTCGAAGTGGAACACGAGACGGTGCAGCCAGTACTCGAACAGCGTCCACAGCGCATAGCCGCCCGCCGCCAAGCCCACCATCGCGGCGACGCTCACCTGCGAGAGACCCCACGCCGCCATCGCGACGATCGCGGGCACGAAGATCAACGGCGGCACCGCCGGGTGCACGCGGGAGAAGAAGTCGAGCAGCCGCGACTCGAACATCGGCGGCGACGCCCTCAGCACATCGGCGCGGCGGCCCGCGGAAGTCGTCTCCAACCGGCTCACCGGCAGCAGTCTATTACGCTGGCGCGGCTTGTCCGGTAGCCGGCTGCGGCCCTTAGCCCAGTGCGCTTGTCCGGTAGCCGGCGGCTGTCGGGCAGCTTGCGCGGCTTGTCCGGCTCAGTCCGGCTCGCCGGCCGCGGCGCGGTCGGGCTCCGGCGCGGGCTCGGAGGCGACCGCGCCGCTCGCCCCGGCGCTCGCCCCGGCGGTGCCCATGTCAGGGGCGGCGGGGGTGCCGGGCTGCAGCTTGACGATCCGGAAGCGCACCACCTCGTCGGCGATCCGCAGCGTGCGGTCGAGGCCGCTCAACAGCTCCGGGGAGCCGGCGTGGAACTGCAGCAGGTGGTACCTGGCGGTGGCTTTGTGGGCGATCGGGTACGTCAGCGCCCGGTCGCCCCAATCGTCGTCGCGCAGCAACTCTCCCTGCGCCGCGATCGCCTCGCGCGCATCGGCGAGGATCTTCGCGCGCGCCGGCTCCTGCGCCTCTGCGTCGAGCAGCAACACGAGATCGTATGTGGGTGCGGGCAGGGTCATCGCTCGGCCAGGAAGAGTAGCGGTTCCCATCGCCAGGGGGTGGTGGGTCGTTCCAACCGGCGCATGCGCCGGTTGGCCCAGCGGTGCATGCACCGCTGGGAGGGGCCGCGCATGCGCGGCCCCCGCAGGGCCGCATGCGGCCCTGCCGGACACGTCGCATGCGACGTGTCCCCACACGATCGCTACCGCGTGTGCTCGTTCGCCTTCGCGCGGATGTCGGCGAGCTGCTCGTCGATCCAGTCGCCGGGGTCGCGCGAGGTGACGATCTGCGCGAGGCCGCGTGCGCGGCGGGCGCGCTCGGCCGGGGCCATCGTCAGCGCCGCGTAGATCGAGTCCGCCAGCTCCTGGATGTCGAACGGGTTGACCGACAGCGCGTACTCCCCCAGCTCCTCGTGCGCGCCGGTGTTCTCCGAAAGGATCGATACCCCCTCGCGCTCGTTGACCAGCGGGCCCTCCTTGGCCACCAGGTTCATGCCGTCGAACATCGCGTTGACCAGCAGCACGTCGTAGTGCTTGTACGCCGCCACCGCCTCCTCCAAGTCGTCGCGCAGCTTCAGCTGGATCGGCATCCAGTCGGGGGTGCCGTGGCGGTGGTTGACGACCGCCACCAGCGCCTCGATCCGCTCCAAATACTCGGCGTACTGCGGCACGTCCGTGCGGGATGGCATCAGCTGGGCCATGAACGTGATCCGCTCGGAGAACTCGGGGTGCTGCTCCAGGAACAGGTCGAACGCCGAGAAGCCCCGCAGCACGTTCTTCGAGAGGTCCGCCCGGTCGACCCGCAGGATCAGGAAGTCCCGCCGGCGCGCCAGCAGCTCGCGCTCGAGCTCCCCCACCCGCTGCGCCCGGGCGATGCGGCGGGTGGCCAGGTGGTCGATCGGCAGCGGGTACGCTCGCACCCACACCTCGCGCTCCCCGCAGCGCACCGTGCCCTGCTCGTAGTCCACCTCCAGGTCCAGCAGGTCCTCGCAGCACTGCAAGAAGTTGCGCCGGTAGGAGCGCGTGTGAAAGCCGATGATGTCATTCGCCAGCAGGCCCGCGAAGATCTCCTCGCGGATGTGCGAAGGGAGCACCCGCCACGCGTCCGACTGCGTCCACGGGATATGGACGAAGTGGTGCAGGAACACGTCCGGGCGCGCGCGGCGCACGAGATCGGGCAGCGTGTAGAGGTGGTAGTCGTGGACCATCACCACCGGCTCCACCGCGCCCCGCAGCTCCTCCACCACCGCCCGCGCGAGATCCTCGTTGACCACGTTGTAGCCGAACTCGAACGCCTCGATCTCGTCGCGGCGGATGTCCGGGGCGTTTGAGAGGTCCCACAGGTAGTGCTGGATGAACCACAGCATTGGGTTGGCGAACACGTTGTAGAAGCGGTCGTACGCCTCGGGGTCGGAGGCGACGAGGCGCACCTGGAACTCTCCGCCCGCGGGCGAGCGCACCGGGAAGGCGCGGCCGCCGTGGGCGCGCGCGACCTCGACGTCCTGCTCGCTCATCGCCGAGGCGATCCACACCGCCTCGCGGTGCGAGGCGAGGCCGGTGAGCGCCGTCACGAGGCCGCCCGAGCCGCGCTGCACCTCCCCGCCCGGCTGGAAGGTCACCGGGCCTCGGTTGCTCACCAGCACCAGCGGGGCGCGCTGTGCCGGTGGCTCACTCACGATTCGCGCAGCTCGTTGAAGATGCGTAGATAATCGCGCAAATAGCGCGGCGTGAGGAAATGTGCGCGCACGTGCTCCTTGCCGCGGCGCCCGAGCGCTTTGCCGAGCGCTGGGTCTTCGATGATCTCCAGGGCGCGCTGCGCGCACTGCTCGGCGCTGTCGACGAGAAAACCGGTGACGCCGTCCTCCACCTGCAGCGGGATCCCGCCGACTTTGCCGCCGATGAACGGACGCGCCTTCCAGATCGCCTCCGACACCGTCAGGCCGAAGCCCTCGCGCGTGGACTTCTGGATCGCCACATCGGCGTGCGATTGGAACGCGTTCACCTCGATCGCCCCGACGTTGTTGAAGTTGTTGAGGATGTGTATGTCAGGGTCGCCGTCGGCGTGGGCGATCGTCGCGTTGAAGAAATCCCACCCCTCGGGGTCGTCGCTGGCCATCGACCCCACCAGCGCGAGCTGGATGTCGGGCATCCGCTCCTTCACCATCCGATAGGCGTCGATCACGCCGAGCGGGTCCTTCCACGGGTCGAAGCGCGACACCTGGCACATCAGCGGCCGGTCGACGTCGATCCCGAACTGCCCGCACACGTACGCGGCGTCTTCGGGCGAAAGCCCCATGTTCTTCGGGGTCAGCGGGTCGATCGCGGGCGGCACGATGTTGACGTGGCCGTTCATCCCCGGCGGCACGTACTCGCGCATGTGAAACAGCGTCTGCGGATAATCCTCGATGTAGGGGAGCAGGCGCGCGATCGTCTCCGGGTTGGGTGTGGAGAGGTCGATGTGACAGCGCCAAACCCAGCCCTTCGCCTTCTCCGGCGCCAGCCGCTGCAGCGCCGCCGGCTGGGGGTCGTGCACGAGGCACACGTCCCACCCGCCCGACAGCTCGCGCGCGTTCATCTCGTTGTAGCGCCGCCAAGTCTCCCACTGCTGCTCGTCGAGGTCCTCCGGGGCGCCCTGCAGCGCGTTGTGCATCAGCTTGGTGGCGTTGAAGAATTCCTCGCGCCCGTAGATCACCTGCCACTCGCACTCCAACCCCACGTCGCGCATCAGCGGCACCAGCGTGTAAAGGATCTCCGAGACCCCCCCGCCGAAGGCCGTCGCGGAGACGTGCACCACCCGGTGGCCCTTCAGCGGCTCCGCCAGCTCGCGGATCTCCTCGATCAAATCGCGCCCGACGATGTGCGTGTAGTCGGCGAGCGTCTTCGTTCCGACGGCGACGGGCTGGAGCACGCGCGCACGATAGCGATCCGCGAGGGTGGTCGGTTGGGCAGACACGTTATGGACGGCGGCAGGTCCGCGTGGTTTGCTCGCCGGCGGCGCCCCCGGCCCGCGCGGCCTCCTCACGGGCAACCGCGGGTGGGCGCGCCGGTGCGCTGGCTGGCGATGGGCGGTGGGGTGGCATGCTCGATCAGCGTTCGGGTGCGGCTGCCCACCGGTTATCGGCAGGCGCGGCGGCGACCACAATCGGCTCGGCGCGGACGCCCCCGCAGCGGTTAAGGTCCGTGCGGCGTGCTGAACGGACGCATCTATCGCGCGGCCTTCCTGCCGCTGCTGCTCGCGCTGGCGGTCGCCGGGTTCTCGCTCACCGGCCGCGCCGCGCCGCTGAGCTCCACGCTCGCCCCCGACGCGTTTGAAGGCGGGCGCGCGTTCGCCACGCTCGAAGGGCTCGCGCGGAGCTTCCCCGATCGCCGCCCGGGCAGCGCCGGTGATCGCCGGCTGGCGGCTTACGTGGCACAGATGCTGCGCGGGCTGGGCGGCACCGCCAGGGGCGGCTTCACGGTGAGCACGCGGCGCGTGCGCGCGCAGACGATCGACGGGGAGCGCACGCTGACGACGGTGATCGCGCAGCGGCCGGGCACCGGCGGAGGCGCCCCGATCGTGATCCTCGCCCACCGCGACGCTGCCGGGCGGGGGGCCCGCGCGGAGCTGTCGGGCACCGCGGCGCTGCTTGAAATCGCGCGGGTGCTCGCCGCCAGCGAGACGCGGCGCACGATCGTGCTGGTGTCCACCAGCGGCGGCTCGGGGGGCAACGCCGGCGCGGCAGACTTCGCCGCGCACGCCGGCGCGCTCGTTGGCAACGAAGGCCGAGGCGCGGAAGCGGCGGAAGCCGGAAAGGGTGAAGGGGAAGCAGGAGGGGGGGTCGCCGGTGGGGGAGCGGGCTCTGAAGGCGCGAGCACCGAAGCTGGGATGCGACCGGTCGACGCCGCGCTGGTGCTCGGCGATCTCGCGGGCACGGGCGCATCGGCGGCGGGGGTGTCGTCGTTCTCCGCCGCCGCCGGCAGCGCGCCGGCGCAGCTGTCGAGCACCGTCGAAGCGGCGATCGCCCAGCAGAGCGGCGCTGTGAGCGGCGGGGCGGGTGGGGACTCTGATTTCCTCGCGCAGCTCGCGCAGCTCGTGTTTGCGCTCGCCGGCGGCGAACAGGGCCCGCTCGACGCCGCCGGCGTGCCCGCCGTGTCGATCGGGGTGAGCGGTGAAGCCGCCCCGCCGGCCGGCGAAGCGGTGAGCGCCGCGCGCCTTGAAGCGCTTGGGCGCGCGGCGCTCGCGGCCGTGTACGCGCTTGACGGCGGCCCCGCGGTCGCGGGCGCCCCGCAAACGGCGCTGCCGCTCGCGCACAAGGCGATCCCGGCGTGGGCGCTGCGCCTGCTGGTGGCGGCGCTGCTGGCGCCGGCGCTGTTGACGCTGCTCGACGGCTTCGCGCGCGTGCGCAGGCAACGGATGCCGGTGGCGCGCTGGGTGGCGTGGACGCTCGCGTGCGCGCTGCCGTTCCTATTGTGCGCGGCGTTCGCGATGCTGCTGGGCGCGCTCGGCGCGATCCCCGCCCCGCGCCCGCCGGTGCCGGCGGCGGCGCTCCCGTTCGACGGCCACGCGCTGGAGGCGGTGGCGGCGAGCGCGCTGGTGCTCGCGCTCGCGTGGCTGGCGTGGCCGGCGGCGATGCGCCGCCTGCGCCTGCCGGTGCAACCGGATGGGGAGGCGGCGGCGCTCGGGATGCTGCTCGTGCTCGGCGGCTGCGCGGTGGCGGTGTGGGCGGCCGCCCCGCTCACCGCGCTGCTGCTCGTGCCCGCCTTGAACCTGTGGCTGGCGCTCGCCGGCGCACTCGGGTCGCCGAGGTCGCCCGCGCGCGGCGGCGGCCCCGCGATGGGACGGGAGCGCTTGGGGGCGCTCGCGCTGGTGGCGCTCGGCGCGGCCCCGCTTGCGCTGCTGGTGGCGTTCTATGCGGCACAGCTGCGACTCGGACCGGGCGACATCGCGCACACCGCGCTGTTGCTGCTCGCGGGCGGGCGCGTGGGGGCGGCGGGCGCGCTCCTGTGGTGTCTCGCCGCCGGCTGCCTCGCCGCTGCGCTGCTGCTCGCGCGCGGCCCGCGGCCGGGCGCCATCGCCCCCGGCGAGCCGCCGGAGTGGCTTGACGAGCGCGAGCCGATCGCTGGCCGAAACGGGGATGCTGGCCGAAACGGGGACTCGCGCCGGAGGCGCGTGTCACCCGGCTTCGGTCACAGGCTCGCGTCTCCCGGCCTCGGTCGCGGGCCGCTGTCCTATGCTGGCCCAGGGTCGCTCGGCGGCACCGAGTCGGCGCTGCGGTAGACCGCGTGGGGCCGTAAGCTGGAGCCAGCCGCTTGGTGCAGGTTGATGGCGCATGATGAGCGGCCGCCGCGCGAGCCAGCAAGACGCCGATCGTGTCCGAGGTCCTCTCCACCACCCAGCCGCCGCTGCGACGCCGCGGGCACAGCGTCCGCCACGCAAACCGCGCGCTGCGAGCGCTCTCCCTCATCTTGATCGTCGTCGGAGCGCTGGCGCTGCTGGACGCGGGGATCACGCTGGTGTGGCAGGAGCCGCTGAGCGCGCTGTACGCGAAAGTGCAGCAAGACCGCCTGCGGGGCGCTCTGCGTGCGCTCGAACGGGCCGGGCCGAGCGCGGCTGAGCAAGCCCGCCTGGCGCGCCTGGCCGACGAGCGCCACCGCGTCGCCTACCTCGCCGGAGAGCTGGAGCGCCACGCGGCGCTCGGCGGCGCGGTGGGGAGAATCCGCATCCCGCGGATCGGCGCCGACTTCGTGCTGGTGTACGGCACCGGCATCGAAGA
>DATMMB010000072.1:0-2669 GCA_035569895.1 Solirubrobacteraceae bacterium
CACACTCGTGCAAACCACCACCACCGGCGCCGCCGGAGCGTACAAGTTCGAACTCGGCGACGCCGACCTCGAAGCGAACAGCGTCTGGTATGTGCGCTCGCACGGCGCGCGGAGCATGAACAGGAAAATCCGCGTGGCACCGCAGATCACCTTCGAAGGGCCGCCGGAAGGCACCCAGATCCTGACGGGTGTCGCCAACAAAGTGACATTCACCGGGAAGGTGACGCCGGCGACCGACATCGGGGCGCTGGTGGTGCTGCAGCGCCAGAACGCGCTCACCGGCAATCACTGGACCCGGATCGGCGCGAGCACCGTGGAACCGGGCGGCACATACTCGCTCCCACACGCATTCATCGTGCCGGGCGATGCCAACCTGCGCGTGGCGGTGCTCAGCCGCGGCCACAACGCACCCGCGTTCTCCAGCCTGCTCTCCTACGAGATATCCCAGGCGCAGAACAAAACCCTGACGATCGAAGCCAACCCCGACCCGATCTCCTACGGCCAGTCGATGACGATCGGCGGCACGCTGACTGGCGCCACGAGCAGCCAGACGGTGACGCTGCTGGCGCGCACCGTGCGCCAGCACGGCTTCGCCCAGGTCGCACAGGTGAGCACGAGCACCACCGGCGTGTACACGTTCCCGGCGCAGACGCCGCTCAACAGCACCTTCTATCGGGTGGAGAGCGACGGCAGGGCCTCCGCGGTGCTGTTCGAGGGCGTCAAATACGTGGTGAGCGCGCAGGCGTCCACCACCGCGACGTTGCAGGGGCAGATCGTGACGTTCTCGGGCAAGGTGGAACCGACGCCGCTGCGGCCCGAACACGTGATCTACCTGGAGCGCCAGAACGCCTCCGGCTCCGGGTTCCACATCGTGCGTGAAGCGACGGTGGGCGCGGGCGGCACGTACTCGATCCCCTACCAGGTGGCGAACGTTGGGAATGACGTGTTCCGCGTGTACATCCCCGGCGGACCCGACAACGGGGGCGCGGCGAGCCCGTTGATCACGGTGAAGGTGAGTCCCGCGCCGGCCGCGGCGCTTAAAGAAGTACCGGGCAACAGCACCTCGCCCGGGGAAGGCGGCACGACCACGACCGAAGTGGAACGGGAAGGCGAAGAACGGGGCGAAGCGGGCACGAGCCCCGAAGAAGCGCCGCCCCACGGACACGGCCACCACAGGGTCTGACCCATCATCACGCAACCGAGGCCGCCCGACAGGGCGGCCTCGGTCGTCCTCAGGCGGCCTCGGTCGTCCTCAGGCGGCCACGGTCGTCCTCAGGCGGCCACGGCCCGCGCCTGCAGGTGAGCACCGACCTTGCGCTTGACCCGCTGCAGCGCATTGTCGACAGTCTTGGTGTCGCACGCCAGACGGTCGCCCACCTGCTCGTAGGAGCAGCCGTCGAGATACAGCGAGAGCACCCGGCTCTCCAGCTCCGACAGCGCGGTGGAAAGACAGCCCACCAGCGAGCGCAGCTCCTCGGAGGAGATCACCTGGTTGGCGGGGTCGTGCACCGCCGGCCCGGGGAGCACCTGGTCGAGCGTGGGCACGTCTTCCCCGCCCGCGGCGGGGGAGGCGGAAAACGAGACGTACTGGTTGAGCGGCGTGTGCTTGTTGCGCGTTGCGGTCTTCACCGCGGTGATGATCTGACGGGTGATGCACAGCTCGGCGAAGTTGCGGAAGCTCGACTCGCGGTCGGAGCGGAAGTCGCGGATCGCCTTGTACAGCCCCACGAGACCCTCCTGGATGAGGTCGTCGGCGTCACCGCCGGCGAGGAAGTAGGAGGAGGCCTTGAGGCGCACGAAGCCGTGGTAGCGGCGCACGAGGCGCTCGTAGGCGGAGCGGTCGCCCTGCTTGGCGAGAGCTAGCAGGAACCCGTCGTCGACCTTGACCTCAGACTGAGGGTTACGGGAGATACGTGCCACGAGCATGACCTTTCTCGGGCGCAAACGGCCCGGATCGCTCAGTGGCGCACTCCTCCCCCGGCGCCAACGTCTATGGAAACCAACTGAATCTCAAGCTTAGGTTAAGCGTTGGGGCGAGGTTCGCACAGTTATGACACGTTGTCAAGGGGACGGCGTCGGATCTGCAAGATCTCGTACAGGATCGCCGCTGCCGCGGCGCCCACCGAAAGTGAGTCGATACGGCCGCACAGCGGCAGCGCGATCAGCTCGTCGCAGGCGGCTGTCACGCGAGGACGCAGCCCGCGGCCCTCGCCGCCGAGCACGAGCACGACCCCGCCGCGGTAGTCGGGACGATCGTAGGTCACCGGCTCCCGATGGCGCCCGTCGGCGGTGGCACCCTCTGCTCCCGCGGCGCCCCCGCCCGCCGCCGCGCGAGCGACGGCGCCGTAGCACCAGCAGCCGGCGCGCTGCGCGACCACGAGGAAGTCGGCGAGATTGCGCACGCGCGCGATCCGCAGATGCTCGACCGCGCCCGCGGAGGCCTTGCACACCGCGGGCGTCACCTCCGCGGCGCGCCGCTCGGGAATCACGACGCCGGTGGCACCGACGCACTCGGCGGTGCGGCAGATCGAGCCAAGGTTTTGCGGGTCTTGCACCTGGTCGAGCGCGACGATCAGCCGCGCATCCGCCACCGCGCCGCCAGCGGCGGCGTCCCCACGGCTGGCATCCACACGGCTGGCGTCCACACGGCTGGCGTCCACACGGCTGGC
>DATMMB010000073.1:0-12289 GCA_035569895.1 Solirubrobacteraceae bacterium
GCGAGAAGCTCTCCCTCGGGTTGAAGGCGATGCGCGTGCTCGGCATCGCCCACGCCTCCGGCCCCGCCTCGGAGGCTGGCGCCGGCGCCGGGCGCGTTCCGCGCGGCTCGAGCCGCAGGAGGTGAGCTACCATCGGGGCGATGCGCGCCGCGCGTACGACGGCTTGTTCTGTGGGGGGTCGTCCAACGGCAGGACATCAGGTTTTGGTCCTGAGAATCGGGGTTCGAGTCCCTGCCCCCCAGCCTCTGCTTCGCAACCCCTTCCGCCCGCGCTGCGCGCGGTCGGGTTCCACGGAGGGAAGGATTGGAATGTTTGGCCCTCGCCCGCGCCGCGCTGAGTCGGGTTCCCCGGAGGGAAGGATTGGGGTTTTTGCCCCCCAGTGCCGATGGTGTAGACCATGAACGCCCCGACCATTGTGGTGCTGGCGGCTGGGCAGGGCACGCGGATGCGCTCCGCCGTGCCGAAGGTGCTGCACGAGCTATGCGGGCGGCCGATGGGTTTGTGGCCGGTGGTGGCGGCGCTGGAGGCCGGCGCGGGGAAGGTGGTCGTGGTCGATTCGCCCGCCCGGCCGCTCGCACAGGTGTTGCCGGAGGTGGTGCAGCTGGTCGTGCAGCCGGTCTCCAACGGCACCGGCGGGGCGGTTGTGGCGGCGGCCGGGGAGATCGACCCCGATGCCGCGGTCGTGGTCCTGAGCGGCGACGTGCCGCTGGTGAGCGCGTCGGCGATCGCCGAGTTGGTGGACGCGCACGCGCGGGGCGGGGCGGCGGCGACGATGGCCACCACCGTGCTCGACGACCCATCCGGGTACGGGCGTGTGGTGCGCGACGGCGACGGCTCGGTCGCGCGCGTGGTCGAGACCAAGAAGGAGGGGGACGCCACCGCCGCCGAGCTTCAGATCCGCGAAGTCAACACCGGCATCTACGCCTTCGCCGGCGCGTCGCTCTTGCGGGCGCTGCCGCGCCTGAGCGCCGACAACGCGCAGGGCGAGCTCTACCTGCCGCAGGTGCTCGACCTGCTGCGCGCCGAAGGTGAGCGGGTGCTCGCGCACGCGGTGGACGACCCCAACCTCGTGCTCGGCGTCAACGACCGCACCGCGCTCGCGCAGGTGCGGGCCATCGCGCAGCGCGCGATCCTCGATCAGCACATGCGCGCGGGAGTGACGATCGTCGATCCGGCCGCCACATACGTGGACGTGGACGTGCGGATCGGCCGGGACGCCCGCATCGAGCCGGGCAGCTCGCTGCGCGGCGCGACCGAGCTGGGCGAGGGCGCCGTGGTGGGGCCGCACAGCACGCTCACCGACTCGCTCCTCGGCGAGCAGGCGGTCGTCGGTTCGCACACCACGGTCACCGACACGGCGATCGCCGAGCATGCGACCGTCGGCCCGCACACCACCGCGATCGGCTGTGCGATCGGCGCGCGCGCGAAAGTACGCGTGGCGTGGTTGGAGCGCGCACGGGTGCACGCCGACGCCAGCGTCGGCCCGTTCGCCTACCTGCGCCCCGACGCGGTGCTGGGCGAGGGCGCGAAGGTCGGCACGTTCGTTGAGGTGAAGAGCTCCAACATCGGCGCGGGCACCAAAATTCCCCACCTCTCCTACATCGGCGACGCCGACGTCGGCGAGCGCGCCAACCTCGGCGCCGGCACGATCACCGCCAACTACGACGGCCACGCCAAGCACCGCACGACGATCGGCAGCGGTGTGCGCGGCGGGGTGGACACCGCGTTCATCGCGCCGGTGACGGTCGGCGACGACGCCTGGACGGCGGCGGGCTCGGTGATCACCGAGGACGTGCCCGCCGGGGCGCTCGGGGTCGCGCGCGCGCGTCAGCAGAATCGCGAGGGGTACGCACAGCGGCGCGAAGAGCAGCGGCAGGCGCGCGACGCGCCGTCGTCGGACACGATGTCCGACGCCCCCCAGCCGGTTGCCGCGCCAGCACGCGCGGACGATCCCCCCCCATCCCCGTAAGCGGTTACGGACCCCGGACGTTTACACTCAGAGGAGCAATGAGCGTGATCGACACGCGCACGCAAACCGCCACCAGCCTGCCGATCGATTACAACAAGCGGCTGATGCTGTTCGCCGGGCGCGCCAGCCCGCAGTTGGCGGTGGACATCGCCGGCAAGCTGCAGATGGACCTCGGCCCGGTGACGCTGAAGACGTTCTCCAACGGCGAGGTGTACTGCCGCTACGACGAATCGATCCGGGGCGCCGACGTGTTCATCGTGCAGTCCACCTGCGGCAACCCCCACACTGGCGTGACGGCCAACGACTCGCTGATGGAGCTGCTGTTCATGATCGACGCCGCCGTCGGCGCCTCTGCGCACCGCGTGATCGCGGTCACCCCGTGGTTCGGGTACTCCCGCCAGGACAAGAAGTCCGCGCCGCGCGAGCCGATCTCCGCGCGCCTGGTGGCGCGGATGCTGGAGGCGGCGGGCGCCGACCGGGTGCTGACGATGGATCTGCACGCCGGCCAGATCCAGGGCTTCTTCCAGAAACCGGTCGACCACATGACCGCCCTGTTCATGCTCACCCAGTACTTCGAGGACCTCGGCCTCTCCGATCTCGTGGTGGTGGCGCCCGACGCCGGCCGGGTGAAGCTCAACAAGAAATTCGCCTCCAAGATCGGCGCGGAGCTGGCGATCCTCGACAAGGAGCGCCCCGCCCAGCAAGTCGCCGAGATCGGCTACGTGATCGGCGACGTCAAGGGCAAGACGGCGGTGATCGTCGACGACATGATCGACACCGCCGGCACGCTCGCCGCGGCCACCCAGACGGTTTATGAAGCGGGCGCCAAGAGCGTCTACGCGGCCGCCACCCACGGGGTCTTCTCGGGCCCCGCGTTCGAGAACCTGGTGGCCTGCGGCTTGAAGGAGATCGTCGTGACCGACACAATCCCGATCTCGCTCGATCGTCCCGAGAACATCCGCGTGCTCCCCTGCGCGGAGCTGCTCACCGACTCGATCCGCCGGATCTTCACCGACGACTCGGTGAGTGAAGTGTTCGGCGGCGAGAACCAGCTGTTCTAGTGCCCCTTCAAGAATCGTTTGTCCTGGCTGGCGAGCGAAAACCAAGTCCAGCAAGGACGCAGGCGCGAAGCTGTAGTAACGCTACAGCGAGCGCCGAGGACGCCGCTGGACGCCGACCGATCGGAGATCGGCCAGCAGCCGCCAGACAGGGCAAAGGTTCGCAGAAGGGGCACTAGCCATGTCCCGGCTGGACCTCGCGGTGGGAGCTGGCACGAATGGCGCCCACGTCACGAATGGTGCGCCGGGACCCGGACCCGGCGGGCGCGATCGCCGCCCGCGACGCTTCTCCCGCGGGACGCGCATCGCCCTGATCGCGATCGGGGTGCTGCTGTTCCTGGCGATCAGCGGTGTGCTGGCGCGCTACTTCTCGGCCGAAAACGTCGAACACGACCACGAGTGGGCTTTGATGCAGGCCGAGGCGCGCGGCGATGCCCAGGAAATGCTCGCGCAGCTTTCCGGCTGCCGTGCGCACCCCGCGTGCGGCGCGACCGTGCGCGCCGATGCCGCCAGCCTGCGGCGGGCAGGATCGGTGGAAATCCTCTCCGTGCAGTCTCCCACTGACCATTCGCTTGCCGGCGCGGTTGGCGAAGCGCGCGTGGCGTGGAAGGTGAGTGGGCGCTACCCGGTGGTTCAGTGCGTGCGGGTGCGCCGCTCCGGCAACATCCTCACCGGCATCTCGATCGCGCTGCTGAGCGTCGGCCCGCGGATCGGGTCGACCTCCGATTGCTAAAGTCCTCCACCCGCGATGGCCGACTCCACCTCAACCCAGCTGGAAGTGCGCACGCGCGCCCCCGACGGCTCGCGCGCGGCGCGGCGCATCCGCCGCGACGGCCGCGTGCCAGGGGTGCTCTACGGCAGCGGCGAGGACTCGCTCAGCTTCGACGTGGACGCCCGCGAGCTGCGCCTCGCGCTGGCGAGCGCGGGGGCGGTGCTCGACCTCAGCGTCGATGGCGCCGCGCCGACGCCGGTCGTGCTGAAGGAGGCCCAGCGCCACCCCGTGCGCGGCGACACGGTGCACGTCGATCTGCTGCGCGTGCGCCTGGACAAGCCGATTCACGCCGTGGTCGCGCTCGATCTCACCGACCTCGACGGCTCGCCAGGAATCCGCGAAGGCGGCGTGCTCGAGCAGATCACGCGCGAGCTGAACGTGCAAGCGCTGCCGACGGCGATCCCCGAGTCGATCGTGCACTCGATCGCGGAGATGCGGATCGGCGATACGCTCACGCTCGCCGCCGTCACACCGCCCGCCGGCGTCACGCTGCTGGATGCGCTGGAGGAGACGGTGCTCGCGACGATCACGCCGCCGCGCCTGCAAAACGAGGCGGCGAGCGAGATCGAGGCGGAGACCGAGGTCGTCGGCGAGGCCGAGAAGGCCGCAGGCGCCGAGGGCGGCGCCGCCGAGGAGTAGCCGCTCTGCGACGGCCCCTGCCGCGGCCATTCGCCGGCCGGCGCGCGCAGCGGGGATCCGGTGCCCCACCCACCGGAGCGGTCGACTGGCTGATTGTCGGGCTTGGCAATCCCGGCCGTGAGCACGCCCGCACTCGCCACAACGTCGGCTTCATGGTCGCTGACGTGCTCGCAGAGCGGTGGGGCCTGCCGCGCGCCCGCTCCCGTTTCCGCGGGCTGCTCGCGGAGGGGCGCGTCCCGATCGGCCCCGGGGCTGGCGGTGCGCACCCGGCCAGCGAGACTGCGTCTGGGGGCGGGCACGCGCTCGCGGGCGGGCGGGCGCCGGTGGCGGTGCTGTGGCCGCAAACGTTCATGAACGAGGCCGGCCGCTCCGCCGGCCCCGCGCGCGGCTCCTACAAGCTGCCGCTGGAGCGTGTGATCGCCGTGCACGATGAGATCGACATCCCCTTCGGCGAGGTACGCACGCGCCTCGGCGGCGGCCTGGCGGGCCACAACGGGCTGAAGTCGCTGCGGCGCGAGTTGGGCGGGGCGGACTTCTGGCGGGTGCGCATCGGGGTCGGGCGCCCTGACTCCACGGATCCGGACATCGTCTCCGCGCACGTGCTGGGCCGCTTCCGCGAGCCGGCGGAGGAGGTGCGCGGCCTGATCGAGCGTGCGGGGGACGAGGTCGAGCGGTTGGTGGCGCAGGGACAGGGGCAGGACGAACGGTGAGACGCTGGCGTTGCGAGCGCTGGATGGTCCCGTTCTGCGTCGGTGAGCGGCGATGAGCCTGCGCGCGCTGCTCGGCTTTCTGCACGAGGATCCCGGCGGCGCCAGGCTGGCCAAAAGCGATGGCCGGGCCGCCCGCGCGTTCGTGTCGGCCTCGCTGCGACCATACGCGATCGCCGCGCTGGCGGAGAGTGGCACCACCGCAACGCGGCCGACGCTGGTTGTGGTCGGCGACGACCGCGCGGCGCGCGAGCTGGCGGGCGACCTGCGTGCGTGGTTGGCGCCGCGGCGCGTGCGTTACTACCCCTCGCGCGGGGTCGCGTACGAGTCCCACCTCACTCCCCCGGCGCACCTGATCGGCCTGCGCGTGGCCGCGCTCGACGCCTTGCTGGCGCACGATGCCGCAATCGAGCCCCCCGTGGTCGTCATCTCGGCGGTGGCACTCTCGGAGAAGGTCCCCGATCCCGCTCTGCGACCGCGTTCGTTCACGTTGCGCCGCGGCGAGTTGCTCGATCTCGAAGAGTGCGCGAACGAGCTGGTGGCGGCTGGCTACGAGCGGGTCGACCAGGTCGAGGAGCGCGGTCAATTTGCAGTGCGGGGCGGCATTCTCGATGTCTTCCCCGCCACCGAGGAGCGCGCGGTGCGCGTGGACTTGTTCGATGTCGAGATCGAATCGCTGCGCTGGTTCTCCACATTCACGCAGCGCTCGCTCGGCGAGGTCGAGCAGGTGGAGATCGCGCCTGCCGCCGAGCTGGCCGCCGAGCACCGCGAGCTGGCAGAGATCGCGGCGCTGGAGCACGAGGGCGAGCGCCCCGACATCGCCGAACTGCTTCCGGTCGAGCGCTTCGGCTCGCTGTTGAATCTCCTAGATGCGGGCACCGAGCTGCTGGTGGCGGCCGAGGAGGAGATCGATCCAGCGCTGCAAGACCAATGGAGCGATGTCTGTGCGGCCTTCCACGACGCTGATGCCCACCACCTGTACGTCAGTCCTGAGGAGATCCAAGCTGCGCTTGCGGGGCGTACCCGCATCTGGCTGTCATCGCTGGCGAGCGGCCAGGAGATCGAGCTGCGCGCGCAGTCGGCCGACACCGCGGCGCGCTCGCTGGCGGAAGCCGAGCCCGAGCTCGAGAAGCACGTGCGCTCCGGCTACCGTACTGTCGTCGCCTTCCCCCGCCGCGGCGAGGGCGAGCGGGCGGCATACAACCTCGCGCGGCTGAAAGCCGCGTGGCTGGACGGAGTGGCGGATGTGGCGGCCGCCCCGCTCGAGCCCTCGCTGCGCTTCGCTACCGCCTCGCTACGCGAGGGCTTTATCGCGCCTTCGCTGAAGCTCGCGGTGTTCCCCGAGCACCGCCTGCTGCGCCGCCGCCGCGTCGAGCGGCCAGACGTGAGCGCCGACGGCCGACCGCGGCGCGGCGCGCTGCGGTCGTTCACCGAGCTGCGTACCGGTGACATCGTCGTGCACGAAGACCACGGCGTGGCGCGCTTCGCCGGCTTTGAGACGCGCACCGTCGCGGGGGTCACGCGCGACTACCTCTATCTCGAATACCAGGGCGACGACCGCGTGTACGTGCCCACTGAACAGCTCGCGAAGATCTCGCGCTACCTCGGGTACGGCGCGGCCGGCGAGCATCCGCCGCTCTCGAAGCTGGGCGGCTCGCGCTGGGAGGCGATGAAGTCGCGCGCGCGCCGCGCCGCACAGGAGCTGGCGGGCGAGCTGCTCGCCCTCTACGCCGAGCGCCGCCGGCGCCCGGGGAACGCCTTCGAGCCCGACTCCGAGTGGGAGCGCGAGCTCGAGCAGCGCTTCCCCTACACCGAGACTCCCGACCAGCGCGATGCGATCGAGGCGGTGAAGGGCGACATGGAGGCGCCGCGGCCGATGGATCGCCTGATCTGCGGCGACGTCGGCTACGGCAAGACCGAGGTCGCGCTGCGCGCCGCCTTCAAGGCCGCCACGCAGGGCAAGCAGGTGCTGATGCTGGCGCCCACCACGATCCTTGCCCAGCAGCACTACGGCACCTTCTCCGAGCGCCTCGCCGACTACCCGGTGACGATCGACCACGTCTCGCGCTTCCGCACCTCGGCCGAGCAGAAAGAGGCGATCGCGGGCTTCGCCAAGGGCAGCGTGGACATCCTGATCGGCACCCACCGGGTGCTATCGCGCGACGTGCGCGCGAAGGACCTCGGCCTGCTCGTGGTCGATGAGGAGCAGCGCTTCGGCGTCAAGCAGAAGGAGCTGCTGCGCCAGCTGAAGCTGAAGGTGGACGTGATCTCGATGTCCGCCACCCCGATCCCCCGCACCCTGCAGATGTCCCTCGCCGGCCTGCGCGACATCTCCGTGATCGAGACGCCCCCCGAGGGCCGCCGGCCGGTGCGCACCTACGTCGGCGAGTATGAGGAGGAGCTCGTCAAGGGTGCGATCATGCGCGAGCACGAGCGTGGCGGGCAGGCCTTCTTCGTGCACAACCGCGTGGAGTCGATCGACGAGACCGCCGAGCGTCTGCGTGCGCTGTGTCCCGGGGTGCGCTTCGCCGTGGCGCACGGTCAGATGGGCGACGGGGAGCTGGAGCGCGTGATGATGGACTACCTGCGCGGCGGCGCCGAAGTGCTGGTGTGCACCTCGATCATCGAGTCCGGCATCGACATCCCCCAGGCCAACACGCTGATCGTCGAGCACGCCGACGCCTTCGGCCTCGCGCAGCTATACCAGATCCGCGGGCGCGTGGGGCGCAGCCGCGAGCGCGCGTACGCCTACCTCTTGTACGACTCGGCGGCGGCGCTCACCACGGAGGCTGCGCAGCGTCTCTCCGCGCTCTCAGACTACACCGAGCTGGGCTCGGGCTTCAAGATCGCGATGCGCGACCTGGAGATCCGCGGGGCGGGCAACCTGCTCGGCGACGAGCAGTCCGGGCACGTGGCGGCGCTCGGCTTCGAGCTGTACATGCAGATGCTCGACGAAGCCGTCCGGGAATCGCAACCCACCCACCCCGCCGTCGGTGAGGGCGGCGCCTCCGAGGAGGATCTCCCCGAGCCGGTGCGCCTCGATGTCAACGTCGACGCCTACGTGCCCACCGACTACGTCCCCTACGAGCAGGCGAAGATCGAGATCCACCGGCGCGTGGCATCCGCATTGGAGGTGGCCGACGTCGAGCGTCTGCGCGAGGAGCTCGAGGACCGCTTCGGCCCCGTGCCCGAGCCGCTCGGCAACCTCCTCTCGCTGCAGCGCGCCCGTATCAAGCTCGGCCAGGCCGGCGCGCGCGCCGTGAGCTTCCGCGGCGACCGCCTCGCGGTCACGCCGATCGACCTCGACTCCGCCCGCGCGCGCCGGTTGCGCGAGCAGCTGCCCGAGGCGCTGTACGAGTCGGGCAAAGCACAGGTGTCGGTGCGTGTGCCGCGCGAGGGGGCGGAGCGCTTCCCCGCGGTCGTGCACGCGGCCGACGTGCTGCTGTCGGTCGTGCGCGAGGCCGCTTGAGAAGGAAACAGCCCTATGGGGACTGGGCCGCCTTGATCGTGAGTTGAAGAACTCCTTAAACGCGGCTTATCGATTTCCGCTAGAGTGCCCGCGTCGTGTTCAAACCCGTTCGCTGGATCGCGGCGCTGGGCGCCGTTTTGTTTACCGTAGGAGGGCTCGCTGCCTGTGGCAGCGGCCTCCCGAGCGACGCCGTCGTGCAGGTGAACGGCCAGCCGATCTCAAAAGCGACGTTCGACCACTGGCTGAGCGTGGCGGCGTCAGCGAGCGCGGCCGCGGTGCCGGGCCAGACCGCTCCGAAGGCGGCGGTGCCGGAACCGCCCGCTTACACCAAGTGCATCGCGCACCTCAAAGAAACCGAACCGAAGCCGGCCAAAGGACAGAAGCCAAAGACCGAAGCGGTGCTGAAGACCCAGTGCGAACAGCAGTACAAAGCGCTGCAGCAGACCACGCTCGGCTTCCTGATCAGCGCCGACTGGGTGATGGGGCAGGCCGAAGAACAGGGCGTCAAACTGAGCGACAAGGAAGTCGAGAAGAAGTTCAACGAACTGAAGAAGCAGCAGTTCCCGAAGGAAGCGGAATTCCAGAAATTCCTCGCCACCACCGGTCAGACCGTCTCCGACCTGCTGCTGCGCGTCAAGCTCTCGCTGCTCACGACCAGAATCCAGGAAAAAATCACCAAGGAAGCGAAGAAGAGCGTCGACGAAACGGCCGTCAAGAAGTACTACGAAGAACACGCGTCCCAGTACGGCAAACCGGAATCACGCGACATCCGCATCGTCCTCACCAAGAACGAAGCGGGCGCCGCGGCGGCCAAGAAGGAAATCGAATCGGGCAAGAGCTTCGCGGTCGTCGCCAAGAACAAGTCGATCGACCCCACCAGCAAGAGCACCGGCGGCGAAATCAAAGGCGTCATCAAGGGACAGGAGCAGAAGGCGCTGAGCGAAGCGGTGTTCGCCGCCAAGCAGGGCGTGCTCGGCGGCCCCGTGAAGACGCCCTTCGGCTACTATCTCTACGAAGTGAAGGCGATCCACGCGGGCAGCCAGCAGAGCCTCGCCGCGGTCAAGGAAACGGTCAAAGGCCAGCTGGCCGCGCAGCAGCAGCAGACAGCGCTTGCAAAGTTCGTCAAAGAATTCGAAAAACGCTGGAAGTCGCGGACCGAATGTCGCGTCGGCTACGTGATGCAGCGCTGCAAGCAGTACAAAGAACCGAAGACCACGACGGCGCCCACGCCGGTCCCGACACCCGCCGGTTGAGCCACCGCCCGCCGCGCGCGCCGTTCGCCGGCCACGATCGATATGGTTGGCGCGCCCATCGCGATCGTCTCCGCCGCCACCGGTACAGCGCCGCGGTTCGGCTGCGCTCCAGGCCTCGTCGCGGTCGCGGGCAAACGTGAGCGATGAGCCAGATCGACCGAGTCCACGCCCGCCAGATCCTCGACAGTCGCGGCAACCCGACCGTCGAGGTGGAGCTCGCGCTGCGCTCCGGCGCACGCGGCCATGCGGCGATCCCCTCTGGCGCCTCCACGGGGGAGTTCGAGGCGACCGAGCTGCGCGACGGCGGCGAGCGCTGGGGCGGCAAGGGCGTCGGTCGGGCGGTCGCGGGCGTCAACGGCGAGATCGCGGCGGCGGTACGCGGCCTCGACGCCGGCGACCAGCAGGCGCTCGACCGGGCGCTGATCGAGCTCGACGGCACCCCCAACAAGTCGCGGCTCGGCGCCAACGCGATCCTCGGCGTGTCGCTCGCCGCCGCCCACGCGCAGGCCGCCGAGGAGGGCCTAGCGCTGTGGCGCTACCTCGGCGGGGAGGTCGCCCGGGTGCTGCCGGTGCCGATGATGAACGTGCTCAACGGCGGCGCCCACGCCGACAACAGCGTCGACTTCCAGGAGTTCATGGTCGTCCCCTGCGGCGCTGAGAGCTTCTCCGAGTGCCTGCGCATGGGCGTCGAGGTGTTCCACGCGCTGAAGGCCACGCTGCACGAGCATGGGCTCTCAACGGCGGGAGGAGACGAGGGCGGCTTTGCGCCCAACCTCGCCTCCAACGAGGAGGCGCTGAAGATGGTGATCGCCGGCATCGAGGCCGCCGGCTACGAGCCCGGCACGGACGTGGCGATCGCGCTCGACCCCGCCACCAGCGAGCTCTACCGCGACGGCGCCTACACGCTGGAGCACGAGGGCCGTACGCTGAGCGCCGCCGAGCTCGCCGACTACTGGGTGCAGCTGGCGCGGCGCTACCCGATCGTGTCGCTGGAGGACGCCATGGCCGAGGAGGATTGGGACGGCTGGAAGGCGCTCACGGAGCGCGCCGGAGCGCACCTGCAGTTGGTGGGAGACGACGTGTTCGTCACCAACACCGAGCGCTTGCGGCGCGGGATCGAGCTGGGGGTCGCCAACTCGATCCTGGTCAAGGTCAACCAGATCGGCACGCTCACGGAGACGCTCGCGGCGATCGCGCTCGCCCGCGAAGCCGGCTACACCGCGGTGATCAGCCACCGTTCGGGCGAGACCGAGGACGTGACGATCGCCGACCTCGCCGTGGCCACCGGCTGCGGGCAGATCAAGACCGGCGCCCCCTCGCGCTCGGATCGCACCGCCAAGTACAACCAGCTGCTGCGCATCGAGGAGCAGCTCGGCGCCGACGCCGAGTTCCCGGGGCGCGCGGTGTTCCGCAGCTGAGCAGACCTTCGCCCGGGCGCGGCCGTCGGCCGGGGATCACGCTCGGTGGTGTGCGCAGCGATGGGTCTCTTGCAGCGGCGCACACCGCCAGGCAGGAGCTTTCCGGTTCGAGGCGAATGCCGAGAGGATGCGATCGACCACGCGGGTGCGGTGGGACAAGCTCGGCCGAATTGCGATGCTGTGCGTGCTGGCGGCGCTGCTGTACCTGTACCTGAGCGCCGGCGTCTCGCTGCTCTCCACCTGGAAAGAGGCGCGCGGCGACAGCTCCCAGCTGGCGGCGCTGGAGCGACAGCACGCGACGCTGGCGATCCAGCATGCCTCGCTCACGAGCCCCACGACGATCGTGGCGGAGGCCCGTCGCCTTGGGATGATCCGCCCCGGCGAGCAGACCTACGTGATCACCGGTCTGCCGTCCAACTGAGCGCTCGGCGCCACGCCACCAAAGCCAAGCCGTGCGGCATGAGCACCGCCGCGCTTGGGTGGACGTGAGCGCGCTGCTACGCTCGCGGCCCGTGGCGGGCCTGGAGAACGCGATCGACCAGTGGCGGCGAGGTCAGCAGCGCCTGGAACTGGCGCCGCCGGAGCGCCGCGCGCTGCTGGAGTGGATCGTTGAGACGCTCGTGGCCGAGCTGCGGCGG
The DNA here is from genome assembly GCA_035569895.1 of Solirubrobacteraceae bacterium. Lineage (GTDB taxonomy): Bacteria > Actinomycetota > Thermoleophilia > Solirubrobacterales > Solirubrobacteraceae > Palsa-744. Next base: position 11,924 of record DATMMB010000073.1, read on the forward strand.
CGTCTGGGTGGCCGCTTCTCGGCCGACGAACTCGCGCAACTGTATGAGCGCGGCACATCATGGTGCCTGCAGCTCGCGATGGGCGTTGCCCCTGAGGACCCGTGGGCGTGGGACTCGGGCATCGTCGTCGACGCCGCCTTTGGGCGTTATCTGCGCGAGGCCGCCGATTACGCCGGCGGGCGCCCGGTGGTGGCCGAGTAGCACCGGCGGGTGTCCTCGCGCGGAAGGCTTGCGGGGTCGCCGTGCGGGGGCGGCGAGGAGACGAGGAGGCGAGGGCGAGGGCGGCGAGGACCGGCGGGTGTCCTCGCGTGGAAGGCTTGCGGGGTCGCCGTGCGGGGGGCGGCGAGGAGGCGGGAGCGGCGAGGG
>DATMMB010000074.1:0-5370 GCA_035569895.1 Solirubrobacteraceae bacterium
CCAGGCGGAGCATCCCGGGCGCTTTATGCTGGTCGACCTCGATGGCGAGGAGGCGTCGCGCGCGGCGCTCGCGCAGGCGATCGCGCTCGGTGAGCCGCAGGTGGCGATACGCGGCGGCAGGCTGCTGCTGCCGCGGCTGGCGAGGGTCGCGCCGCCGCCCGATGGAGCGCGGCGCGGCGAGGAGCAGCGCGCCGGCGCGCCCCCCGCCCCCGGCGAGGGCGTCGCGTTGATCACAGGCGGCACGGGAGGCCTCGGTGCGCAGGTGGCGAAGCATCTGGCGGCCGGCGGCGAGGCGGGCGAGCTCGTGCTGGTCAGCCGCCGCGGGCGGGCGGCGGAGGGCGCCGGCGAGCTGGAGCACGAGCTCGCGCAGCTCGGGGTGAGGGTGAGGATCGAGGCATGCGACGTGAGCGACCGCGCCGCGCTCGAGCGGCTGCTCGCTACCGTGGAGGGCCGGCTGAGGATCGTGGTGCACGCGGCCGGCGTGTTGGACGACGGGGTGGTGCAGTCGCTCACGCCCGACCGCGTCGCCGCGGTGCTGGCGCCGAAGGTCGCGGGCGCCTGGCACCTGCACGAGCTGACGCGCGAGCTGGGAGTGTCGCAGCTCGTGCTGTTCTCCACCACCGCCAGCGTCGTGGGCGGGGCCGGCCAGGGCGCGTACGCCGCGGGCAACGCGTTCCTGGACGCGCTTGCCTCGTTGCGGCACGCGCAGGGACTGCCCGGCGTGTCGGTGGCGTGGGGTCTATGGGCCGGCGAGGGGATGGGAGGCCGCCTGCAGGCTGCGCAGCGCGCACGCCTGGCGCGCGCGGGGGTGCTGGCCTTCGAGGAGGACGAGGGTCTGGCGCTGCTTGATGCCGCGCGCGCGAGTGGGCGCGCACTGCTCGTGGGGGCAAAGCTCGACCGCGGCGCGCTCGCCGCGGCGGCGCGCCGCGGCGAGGTGAGCGGGCTGCTGGGCGATCTCGCCGGTGTGCGCCGTGCCGCGCATCGACGGGCGAGCGCCTCGTTCGCCAAGCAGCTCGCCCGAGCTGGGGAGCAGGAGCGCGGGGAGCTCACGCTCGAACTGGTGCGCACGCACGCCGCGCGGGTGCTCGGCCACTCCTCGAACGATGCCGTGCCCGCGGAGCGGGCGTTCAAAGAGCTCGGGTTCGACTCACTCGCTGCGGTCGAGTTGCGCAACCGGCTGGAAGCAGCGCTCGGTGTGCGGCTGCCGGCGACACTTGTGTTCGACCATCCCAGCCCGGCGGCGCTTGCCAACCATCTCCTGCACGAGCTGCTGGGGACCGCCGCCCCAAGTGGGGCGCGCGCCCGGCGTGCAGCGGCGGACGAGCCGATCGCGATTCTCGGGATCGGCTGCCGCTACCCCGGCGGCGTAGGCACGGCGGAAGAGCTGTGGAGCCTCCTCGCCGCGGGTGCCGATGCGATCGGTGAGTTTCCCGCCAACCGCGGTTGGGATCTCGAGCGGCTGTACGACCCCGACCCCGAGAGTCGGGGCACCAGCTATGCGAGGCATGGCGGCTTCCTGGCAGAGCCGGGGGAGTTCGATGCCGCGTTCTTCGGCATCAACCGGCGCGAGGCGCTGGCGATGGATCCCCAGCAGCGGCTGCTGCTGGAGGTCTGCTGGGAGGCGCTCGAGGACGCGGGCATCGATCCCCTGGGTCTGCGGGGGACCGACGCTGGGGTGTTTGCGGGTGTCATGGGACACGACTATGCTTACGGGCTGAGGGGGTCGGCGCTCGCGGAGCTCGAGGGCTATCTGGGGACGGGCAACGCTGGCGGTGTCGTTTCCGGCAGGGTTGCTTACACGCTCGGACTGGAGGGCCCGGCGATCTCCCTCGACACCGCCTGCTCCTCCTCGCTGGTGGCGCTGCATCTAGCATGCCAGGCGTTGCGCGCTGGCGAGTGCTCGCTGGCGCTCGCCGGCGGCGTCACGGTGCTCTGGACCCCCGGGGTGTTTGTGGACTTCAGCCGCCAGCGGGTGCTGGCTCCCGACGGGCGGTGCAAGTCCTATGCGGCCGCGGCCGACGGCACCGGTTGGGGAGAGGGGGTGGGCGTGCTGGTGCTCGAGCGCCTCTCCGAAGCGCGGCGCCACGAGCACCCGGTGCTGGCGGTGGTGCGGGGCAGCGCCGTCAACCAGGATGGCGCCAGCAACGGGCTGACGGCGCCCAACGGACCCTCGCAGCGCCGCGTGATCGAGCAGGCGCTCGCCAACGCCCGCCTGGAGTCGTGGCAGGTGGACGCCGTCGAGGGGCACGGCACCGGGACGGCGCTCGGCGATCCGATCGAGGCGCAGGCGCTGCTTGCGACCTACGGTCAGGGACGCCCGCCCGAGCGACCCCTGTGGCTGGGTTCGGTCAAGTCGAACATCGGTCACACCCAGGCGGCGGCTGGCGTGGCCGGTGTGATCAAGATGACGATGGCGCTCCGTAACGAGCGGCTGCCGCGGACGTTGCACGTCGACCGTCCCAGCGAAGCGGTCGACTGGGGCGCGGGGGCAGTGGCGCTGTTGGGCGAGGAGGTGGCATGGGCACGGCGTGCGGAACCTCGCCGAGCGGGCGTCTCCTCCTTTGGGATCAGCGGCACCAACGCGCATGTGATCGTCGAGGAGGCGCCAACGGAGAGGGCGTCAACGGGAGATGCGTCAACGGGCGGTGCGCCGAGCACAGCCCTTGCGGCGCAGCCGTATGGGAGCGGTGCGGCGCTCGCCGGTGCCATCCCGTGGGTGGTCTCGGGGCGCGGGACGCGGTCGCTGCGCGCACAGGCGGCGCGGATGCGCGACCACCTCACAAGCGCACAGCACGCCGCGACGGATGCCAGCAGCGCCCGCCAGGAGGGGCGCGCGCTGCTGGGTCGCGCGGGGCTCGAGCACCGCGGGGTGGTGGTGGGGGGCGACCGTCGAGAGCTGCTCGACGGGCTCGATGCACTCGCGCGCGGAGCGCCCGCTCCCGGTGTCTTCGAAGGCGTCGCCGACCCCGCCGGAAGGGTCGTGTTCGTGTTCCCCGGCCAGGGCTCGCAGTGGAAGGGAATGGCGGTCGAGCTGCTCGACGCATCGCCCGTGTTCGCGGCGGCGATGCGTGAGTGCGAGGAGGCGCTCGCGGAGTTCGTCGGCTGGTCGCTGACGGGGGCGCTGCGGGGTGCGCAGGGCGCGCCCTCGCTGGAGCGGATCGAGGTGGTGCAGCCCGCGTTGTTCGCCGTGATGGTGTCGCTCGCGCGCTTGTGGGGCGCTTTCGGCGTGCGCCCCGCCGCGGTGGTGGGACACTCGCAGGGGGAGATCGCCGCGGCGCATCTGGTGGGTAGTTTGTCTCTGCGGGACGCCGCGCGGGTGGTGGCGCTGCGCAGCCAAATCCTCGCCGAGATGGTGGGGCAGGGAGGGATCGTATCGGTGGCGCTGCCCGAGGAGCAGGTGCGCGAGCGGCTGCGCCGCTTCGACGGGCGGTTGGTGGTGGCGGCCGTGAACAGCCCCTGCGCGGTGGTGGTCGCCGGCGACCGCGCCGGCCTCGACGAGTTCCTGGCGGAGTGCGCCGCCGCGGAGCTGCGCGCCCACGAAATCGCCAGCTCGGTGCCTTCGCACGCGCCCTACGTCGACGCGTTTCATGACCGGGTGCTCGAGGTGCTCGCCCCCGTCGCCCCGCACGCCGGCGAGATCCCCTTCTATTCGACGGTCACCGGTGCGCCGTTCGACACCACCGGGCTCGACGCGAGCTACTGGTATCGCAATCTGCGCGAACCCGTGCATTTCGAGCAGGTCATCCGCGCGCTGCTGGCGGACGGACGCCGCATGTTCATCGAGATCAGCCCCCACCCGGTGCTGAGCATGGCGGTGCGGGAAACCGCCGAGCGGGTGCTCGCTGAGGATGCGCACGGCGGCGGCGAGACTGAGGGGCCCGCGACCGGAAGGTTTGCGACGATCAGCTCGCTGCGCCGCGGCGAGGGGGGCGTGCACCGGTTTGCCTGCTCGCTGGCGCAGGCGTGGGTGCGCGGCGTCGATGTGGAGCTGGGAGCGCTGCTGGCGGATGCGCCCGGGGGGCGGGTGGCGCTGCCGCCATACGCCTTTCAGCGCGAGCGCTACTGGCTGCAGCCGCCGACGGGCAGCGGCGATCCCGCCGCGGCGGGGCAGCAGCGTCTCGCGCATCCGTTGCTCGGCGCGATGGTCACGCTGGCCGACGGGCACGGGTGGCTGTTCACCGGGGGGCTCTCGTTGCGCACGCACGGCTGGCTCGCCGATCATGCGCTGCGCGGCGTGGCGCTGCTGCCGGGCACCGCGTTCGTGGAGCTCGCGCTGCATACCGGGAGGTACGCGGAATGCGAAGTGTTGCGGGAGCTCACACTGCAGGCGCCGCTGGCGCTGCGCGATGGGGAGGAGGTGCAACTGCAGCTCACGCTCGGCGCCGAGGCCGACGGCGAGCATTCGCTTGCGATCCACTCGCGCGTCGCGGAGGAGGAAACGTGGACGTGCAACGCCGTCGGACGGTTGGCGCGGGCGGCGGGCGATCACGCGGCGGCATGCGCCGAGCTCGCCGGCGCCTGGCCGCCCGACGGTGCGGCGACGGTCGACGTCGAGGAGCTGTACGGCGCGCTCGGCGTGGCGGGCTTCGAGTACGGGCCGGCGTTCCGAGGGCTGCGCGGGGTGTGGCGCCGCGGCGGCGAGGTGTTCGCCGAGGTGTCTCTGCAGGAGGAGCTGCGTGCGTCGGGCGACTCCTTCGAGCTGCACCCGGCGCTCTTGGATGCCGGGCTGCACGCATGGGCCGCGAGCGGAACGGCGGCGGGCGGGGCGAGCGGAGGGCAGCCCAGCCTTCCGTTCGCTTGGAGCGAGGTGCGGTTGTACGCCGCCGGCAGCTCGACGCTGCGGCTGCGGCTCGCACCGACGGCCGCAGGCGGGCTCTCGCTGCAGGCGGTCGACCCCTCCGGCGCTGCCGTGCTCGCTGCCAGCTCGCTGGCGCTGCGGCCGCTCGCCGGCGAGCAGCTCGCAGCGCTGCGCAGTGATGCGACCAGGCAACTGCTCGGCGTCGCGTGGGCGACCCCGATGGGCGGCGCCGAGCCGGTGGCGGACGATCGCGCGATCGTGCTCGGCGCGCCCGATGGGGAGCTCGCGCGAGCCTTGCGAGCGTCAGGGCACGCCTGCGAGACCTACACGGATCTCGCGGCGCTGAGCGACGCGCTCGAGCGGCGGGCCGGGACGCCGGGGATCGTGCTGCTCGACATCGTCGAGGCTGAGCCGGCGTTCGCGCCGGGCGGCGCGGATGGTGGCACGCCGCAGGCCGAGCAGCACACGGACGGTGCGATGACCGACGCCGTGCGGCGGTGGGCCCGCGGAGCGCTGACGGCGCTACAGGCGTGGCTCGCCGAGGAGCGGCTCGCCCGCTGCGAGCTTGTCCT
>DATMMB010000075.1:0-3317 GCA_035569895.1 Solirubrobacteraceae bacterium
CATCCGCACAGGGTCGGGCGCCTGGTGCTCACGAATTGCGATGCGTTCGACAAATTCCCGCCGCCACCGTTCGGGATGCTGATCCGTGCGGCACGCCACCCCGGACTCATGCGTACGCTGCTCATGCCGATGCACAGTACGGCGCTGCGCCACTCGCCGCTGGGGTTTGGGCTGCTCGCGCGCCGGTTCGACGCAGACCTTACCCGGGACTGGATCCAGCCGGCCGTGCGCGACCGAGCGATCCGCGCCGACATGGCCCGCTTCGCGCGTGGCGTCGATCCCGCCGACCTGCTCGACGTCGCGAGTCGTCTGCACCGTTTCGAGCGGCCGGTGCGCATCGTCTGGGGCGAGGCCGACCGCGTCTTCAAGCCCTCCTTCGGTCGCCGCCTCGCCGACACGTTCTCCGACGCGACCTATGTCGGCGTGCCCGGAGCGCGCACGTTCGTGGCATTCGACGAGTCCGACCGCCTGGCGGATGAGATCCGCGCGTTCGGTGCCGCCGACCCCGTCGGCGCGGGGTGATCCGCTCCACGCAAGCGCGCACCTGGCGCCTCGCACAGAGGCATCCGATGCCCGCTGATGAGATCCACCGGTTTCTGTAGGTTGCCAGCGTGCGCCTGATCGTCGCCCGCTGCGAGGTTTCCTACATCGGACGTCTCACCACGGTGCTGCCCGAGGCGGTGCGCCTGTTGATGCACAAGGCCGACGGCACCTTCATGGTGTGGGCCGACGGCGGCGGCCCCACCGTCAAGCCGCTCAACTGGATGGCGCCGCCGACGGTGCTCGAGACGCAGCACGACGCGCACGGCACGCTTGTGTGCCTGACCGTGCGCAAGCATCGCGGGGACGACCGTCTGGAGATCGCCTTGGCGGAGGTGCTCGCCGACATCGAGCACGAGCTCGATGCCTCGGCGGCCTTGGAGAAGGAGGGCGTGGAGGACGAGCTGCAGGAGCTGCTCGCCGACGCCCCGGGGTGGTGCGGCGAGGGCTTCCGGCTGGTACGCCGGGAGTGGCCCACCGACATCGGCCCGGTCGACCTGATGTGCCGCGACGCCGCCGACGAGTGGGTGGCGGTGGAGATCAAGCGGATCGCCACGATCGACGCGGTCGAGCAGCTGGCGCGCTACCTCGAGCGCATCCGCCGCGACCCGGCGCTCGGCGCCTGCCGCGGCGTGCTGGCGGCCCAGCGGATCAAGCCGCAGGCGCGAGTGCTCGCGCAGGCGCGGGGGATCGACTGCGTCGAGGTCGACCTCGAGGTGCTGCGCGGCGAGCGCGAGCCGGAGCTGCGCCTGTTCGCGGGGTAGCGTGCCCTGGTCCGGCTGATCGACACGCTGCGCGCGGCGTCGAGCGCAGCGAAGGAGAGGGCCTCTGGTGCGGCAGCGCGCGTACGGGTACGCTCCAGCAATGACCGACAACGCCGCCACCACCGACGCCGCAGCTGGCGCCTCGGCAACCGACACCTCCCCCGCACCTCCCGCCGTCCTCACCGAGCGACGCGGGAACGTGCTGCTGATCACGCTCAACCGCCCTCAGGTGCGAAACGCCGTCAACGCCGCCGTCGCCGAAGGGGTGGCGCACGCGTTGGAGGAGCTCGACGCCGACGACGGCCTCGCGGTGGGGATCCTCACCGGCGCCGGTGGCTGCTTCTGCGCCGGCATGGACCTCGGCGCGTTCGTGCGCGGCGAATCGCCCTGGTATGGCGACCGCGGCTTCGCCGGCATCGCCCAGCGCGCCGCGCGCAAGCCGCTGATCGCGGCGATCGAGGGCTTTGCGGTGGCGGGCGGCATGGAGATCGCGCTGGGGTGCGATCTGATCGTCGCCGCCGAAGGCGCCAAGCTGGGGATCCCCGAGGCCAAGCGCTCGCTGGTGGCGGCCGGCGGCGCGCTGCTGCGGCTACCGCGGCGGATGCCCTACCACGTGGTGATGGAGTTGGCGCTCACGGGCGACACGATGCCCGCCGAGCGCTTCCACGACTTCGGCGTGGTGAACCGCCTCGCCCCGCCAGGCGGCGCGCTCGACGCCGCCCTGGAGCTGGCCGCCGCGTTCGCCGCCAACGGCCCGCTGGCGCTGATCGCCTCCAAGCAGATCCTTCAGGATCAGCTTGACTGGTCAAGCGCCGAGATGTGGGAGCGCCAGGCCGCGATCTCGGGGCCGGTGTTCGCCTCAGAGGACGCCAAGGAGGGCGCCAGCGCCTTCAAGGAGAAGCGCCCGCCGGTGTGGCGGGGACGCTAGCAGGGGCTACCCCCGCCGCGCGCGGCGCCTGCGCCGCCACTGGCGAAAGACGTTCTTGAAGCGGCGCCACAGCATCGGCGCAGCCTACCGCTTGCCCGGCGTCCGGATGGGGATCGCCGCGGGCGAAAGCGCAGTAGCCATCACCGCTCCCCCGGCGTCTTGCGCGGGTACTGCGAGGTGTCGCGGCTGAGGTCGAGCGCCGTGCGCACGATGCGGCTCTGTTCCTCGGCGTGCGCCGCCGGGTAGCCCTCGCCCGGCGAGGCGCGCTCGGGACGCCCGACGTAGCCGAAGTGGATCTCCGGCGGGAGGATCTGCATCAGGCGGGGGAACATGTGCGCCCGCGCGCCCATGTTGCGCGGCTCTTCCTGGCACCACACCACCTCGCGCAGGTTGGGGTAGCGGTTGATCAGCTGCAGGATCTGCCCTTCGGGGAAGGGGTACAGCAGCTCCACGCGCCCCACCGCCACCTCCTCGCTGCCCTGGCGGTCGGGGTGGCCGGTGAGGTCGTAGTAGATCTTGCCGGTGCACAACACCAGCCGCGTCACCTGCTCGTCCCGCACGCCCGGCTCGGCGAGCACCGGCTGGAAGCGGCTCTCGCCCGCCAGCTCGGCGATAACGCTCGAGGCCTGCGCCAGACGCAGCAGCGACTTCGGCGTCATGATCACGAGTGGGCGCTGCTTGGCGATCAGCGCTTGGCGGCGCAGCAGGTGGAAATACTGCGCGGGCGTCGTCAGGTTGGCGACGCGGATGTTCCCCTCCGCCGCCAGCGCGAGGAAGCGCTCCAACCGCGCGGAGGAGTGCTCGGGCCCGCTGCCCTCATATCCGTGCGGCAGCAGCAGTGTGAGGCGCGAGGTCTGCCCCCACTTCGCCAGGCCGGACACGATGAACTGGTCGACGATCACCTGCGCGGCGTTGACGAAGTCGCCGAACTGCGCCTCCCACAGCACGAGCGTCTCGGGCGCCTCCTGTGAGTAGCCGTACTCGAATCCGAGGCAGCCCATCTCGGACAGCGGGCTGTTGTGGAGCTCCATCGGAGCGAGCGCGCCGGGGAGGTGCTGGATCGGGCAGTGCTCCTGACCGGTCTT
>DATMMB010000076.1:0-2070 GCA_035569895.1 Solirubrobacteraceae bacterium
ATTCAACCGCCCGCTAACGCCCCAGGATGTGGCTGTATCGTTGCTCGAGAACCGCGAGCAAGATCGGCCGTTGTTTACGCGAGCGAGCACGGCGCATGACCTTGCGACGGCTCTCGGCCTCGCGCTGGCACGGTGGAGGAACGGCGTTGCGGCTCGGGATGAGCTCGTGGGCGGCGAACGGTGCTGGATGGCGGCGGTGCGCGTCGAGGGTGATGAGGAGCGTCGGCCCCTCGTGGACGAGGCGTACGCCTGCATGGGCATGGCCATGGATGCGGCGCTGGTGTCCCTTGGGGAGCCGGAACCACCGCTCGAGGTCCAGGTTGTCGCTGGGGAGGTTGCAGCGACCGCAGTCCACGAACAGCCCGGGAGCGAAGCGCTCCATCACGCCGGCCATGTGGTTGTGGAGAGGCGAGGGCGCTGCCCGATACCCGAAGGCGATCTCGTCGAAGTCGGCCCGGCGGCTGCGGGTCGAGCCGAGGTCGGGGTTGAGGGTGCTGTAGACGAGGCGGAGCTCGACAACGTCGCGAGCGACCTCCTCGAGGGTGGCCTGCGTGTGGGTGAGCCCCTTGTCGATGCACTTGACGAGCTGCGTCAGCTCGCGATCGCAGGCCCCCCCTTTTTCTGCTCCACGCAGCGTTGGAGCGAAGCGCGAACCTCTGCGAGCGCCTCCGCCATCCGGAGGCCAGGCGGGTCGAGCGGTCCTCCTTGGTCATCGTTCAGGATTCCGCGGATTCCCGCGGCATACTCGAGGGCGATGTCCTGCGCTTCGGCCCGCGTCGCGCCCGGGGCCATCGACGCCGCCGCCGGTGCCGCAGGGCTCGATGCCGAGAGCGTCGCCGGCGGTGGCGTCACGGCCGTCTCGGCCTCGTCCGAGGACGCGGAGGGGCTCGATCCCTTGCGGCGCTCCTCAAGGATGCGGCGCTCCACCTCACGCAGCCCACGAACCTTGCGTCGCATCTGCACCTTGGCATGGCTGTCGCGCTCGAGCACCGGCTTGGCGAGGTCGCGAAGGAAGTGGTTGCTGCAGTAGCGATGCGGGACCCCGGCAAAGACCTCGGCGATGCCGGTGACGAACGCCTTCTGCTTGTCCGAGATCCACAGCCGCACCGGCTTGCCCAACCGCTTCGCCCAGGCGTCGGTCTGCTCGAGCACGCTCTTCACCTCCGCCCCAGAGCTCGACAGCAGCGGGGTCGCGAACCACACGCGTTTGAGCCTCAACTCGCGGACGACGTACAGCGTCTCGTGCCCTTTCTCCGGCTGCAGTCCGTCGATCGTGAGCACCAGGTCCTTCACGTTGCGGTAGGCGTCGGCCAGAAGCTCCGGCGCGCTCTCGCGCGCCGCGACGATCGCCTGATAGCGCCTGACGTAGTCCTCGACGAGATCCGGCGACACGGCGATGCCGTAGCTGTCCGCAAGCTCTGCGCGGATCTGGGGCACGCTCCAGTTTCGGGCGAAGCGACGGTGTCCCATCCACGCGAACACGTCCCAGCCGATGGTCCAGAACGGCGGCGCCAGGCTCATCTCCGCCGCCGACTCGATGACCTCCTGGTGGCCCGGGCACCCCTTGTCCATGCAGTGCGCGATCTTGCTCACCAGGTGGATGGCGCCCGTCAGCAGGTACAGCCGTCGGTCTCGGTGCTCGTAGATGTGGGTGTACTCCCCGCAGTGCGAGCACCGGCGATCATCCGGCTCCGGCTCCAGCACCAACTTCCGAAACTTGATCCCGGGATCCCAGCGAAGGCGCAGCATGCCCAGCCGCTACAACAGCCGCCCACCCTGGGCCAAATTCTTTGGGGAGTCGGCGGGCCGTTGAAAAGAAGCGATAGCCGCGCAGTACAGGGCCCGGTGTGACGCGAGGCCGGTGCAGGGCGAGATGCGGGCACACGCGTCCGATCCGACGGCGTCGGCATCTGCTGGTTAGGTTGTACGCAGCGCGGTGGCTGCGGTTGGAGGTTGTAGGACGGGCCCGCCCGGGCACCAGTGCGTCGGGCGGGCGGCTGGTTCAGAGCGCGTCGAGAAGGCGGAAGAGCGTCGGCAGGGTTGGGCGCCACGCGAGCAGGCGGATGATGA
>DATMMB010000077.1:0-4040 GCA_035569895.1 Solirubrobacteraceae bacterium
CCAACCGTCGGCCCTGATACTCGGGCGCCAGAAAGATGTCTAGGCTGACGTGGCGGTGGTCGGGATCGGTCTCCTCGTTGTATCCAAGCCACCCCGCCAGCGCATTGTCGACTTCGATCGCAAACGCGGCGCCGTCGTTGACAAGACCCTCGCGCTCGTGCTCGGGATCCTCGAATGAGCCCCACCACTCACGCACGCCGGGGCGCGTCAGGATGGCCGCGAGCTGGTCAACCTCGCCCTCTTCCAAGGGCCGCAATGTCACGCGCCCAGCGCGTAGGCTCGGAGGCATCATGCCAGTGTGCCACCCTACCAGCCTCCAGACGGCTCGCTTCTGCATTCGCATAACGCTTCGGGAGTCAGTAAGCCCGATCGCTTGGAGCAAATTGGCGCGTCCTCGTGGTCGCCGCTGGCAGCCAACCCTTACGTATTGCGACTACGCGCATGGCTGTGCGTGGGCGAATCTAAAACATTTAATGATTATTAAGCGCCGCCGTGCTCCTTTTGTGCACATCGTCTCGCCGTCGGTCAATGGTGAAGATGCTGCGTGACAGTGGATATCAACCCGTCTTTCGTGGGTCGGGGCCGCGCCGTTGCGCGGTCCCGACCCAGCGGTCCTGACCACAAACCATCACCACGTCCCGCGTTAAGCGACATTCGTCGTCCGGCAGTCCTCGATCGTCGCGATGGCTGGGCCCTCTGCAGTCGTAAGTCTCTACGACGCACAAAAGTCGCATGAGGCGCCTCCGGCCGGTGGATCGGCATCGCGGTGCCCTGGGATTGAGTGGTCGGCTGCCGGTGGCGGCGCCACCGCGGTCGTCACCTAAGAGGGGCGGCCGACGGCTCGTCGTGCCAGATCCACCACTTGTACGGAGCGGTTTGGGGGTAGCCCTCCGGTGAGTCCTCCCACTCCTCCTGGCGTCCGAGCGCGGTGAGGTCGAGATAGCTCCAGGTGCCGCCGAGCGCTTCGTCTCCGCGGTTGTTGACGAAGTAGGTGCGAAACACACGGTGGCCCTCGCGGATGAAGGCGTTCGTGCCATGCCATTCGTCCACGCCGAAGTCGGCGTCGAAGCCGTCGGTGAGGGTGTACCACGGGATTGCCCAGCCCATCCGTGCCTGCAAGCGCTCGATGTCTGCCTGCGGTGCGCGCGAGACGAACACGAGCGTGGTGTCGCGCGCGTTCAGATGAGCCACGTGAGCGACCTGGTCGGCCACCATCGAGCAGCCGATGCAGGCGTGCTCCGGCCAGCCTCTGACGCCCGGCTCGAAGAACGCGCGGTAGACGATCAGCTGACGGCGGCCGTCGAACAGGTCGAGCAGGCTCGCCTTCCCGTCGGGTCCTTCGAGCTCATACTCCCGCTCGACCGCCAGCCACGGCATCCGGCGACGTTCGGCCGCCAGCGCGTCACGGGCGCGGGTCAGCTCCTTCTCCTTCACGAGCAGGCGCTGTCGGGCGGCCTCCCACTCCTCGGGCGAGACGATCGCCGGTGTGTTCATGCGTCGCTCGGCCGGCGCTCGTCGAAGCGCTCGAGCCCGTCGTCGGGGATCGGCTCCCACGGCGCCGCGTAGGCGACGAACGCGCGCCAGCTCAGCCGGATGCCGGGGTCGTCGTCGAACGCCCCCATGCGCACGCTCATCCGTGTGGAGTCGGCGGGGTGGCGGCTGAAGAGATGCGCGCCGCACTCGCCGCAGAACAGCTTTTCGTGACCGTCCGGTGGGCGCCACACCTTCAGCAGCTCCTCGCCATCGACCCGCAGCGCGCGCCCGTCGATCCGCGCCTGCGCCGAGCTCGCCGTCCCCGTGCGCCGCTGGCAGCGCGTGCAGTGGCAGTAGCCGGCGCTTGAGGGTGCCGCCGTGAGCTCGAAGCGCACGCCCCCACACAGGCATCCTCCGGTGAGCACGGGATCGCCCATCGCTGCAAGTGTGACAGCTTCCTCCTCAGCGGCGTGCCCGGGGCGCCGCCTCGCGGGCGACGCGGGACGCTGCTCGCGCGCTGCGCGACGCGCCACCCACGAGGGCGCCGCCGGCAGCCGGATGTGGCACCCTTGCGGGGCCGACTCGCGGGCGCAACCGGCGCGCGCATGGATTGTTCTGCATTCGCACATGCGCCGCATCGCACTCATCGTTCTCGGGATCGCCGTGCTGGCGTGGGCGGTGCTCGCGATCGCGCTCGACTCCCCCACCCTGAAGCTGGGCGGCGCGAGCGCAAACAGCGCCTCGCCCGCCTGCCTGCCGGCGACGCTCGTGCACAGCGCCGCACTGGCGGGCACCGGCGTCGACGTCTCGCCGGCGCCGGGCTCCGGCATGGCCAACCCTCGCACCCAGATCAGCTTCCTCGGCGCGCCGGCGTCCGCGATCCGCGAAGTGGCGGTGGTGGGGGCCCGCAGCGGCGCTCATCCCGGGCGCCTGGAGGGCTACTCGCAGGGCGACGGCGCGAGCTTCGTGCCAGACACCTCGTTCGCCGCCGGCGAGCGTGTGAGCGTGCGCGCCACGATCGCCGCGGACAGCGCCGACGGCGGCACCGCAAACAGTGCCGCCGGCCCGGACAGTGCCGGCGCCAAGCGCGTCGCCTTTTCCTTCCGCGTCGACACCCCCTATCCAACCGCGCACGTCCCCGAGTTCCCCGCCCCGCCGACCGCGCCCGCCGACTACCAGAGCTTTTCCACGCTGCCGGGCGTGCAGGCGCCGATCCTCACCGTCACGGTGCCCGATCGCGACCCGGGCGCGGGGGACATCCTCACCACCAACGGGCCGGGGCCCGGCCAGTACGGCCCGCTGATCTACACTCCCAGCGGCAAGCTCATCTGGTTTGAACGGCTGCCGAGCGGCATCACCGCGGAGGATCTCAACGAGCAGACCTACGAAGGCGCGCGCGACCTGACGTGGTGGCGGGGGCGCGTGCTGTCGCTTGGCTTCGGGCAGGGCGAAGACCTCGTGATGAACTCGCGCTACCAGACGGTCGCGAGAGTGATGGGCGGCAACGGGCTGCCGGCCGACCTGCACGACTTCCAGCTCGCCCCCCACGGCGTCGCCTACATCACCGCGTTCAACCCGATCCTCTGCAACCTTTCCTCGGCGGCGGGGACGCTGGATGGGGCTATCATCGACACGGCGATCCAGGAGATCGACATGAAGACCGGGCTCGTGCGCTGGGAATGGCATAGCCTCGACCACCTCGCCGTCTCCGAATCGGAGAGCTCGCCGCCGAAGGGATCGCCGTGGGACTGGTTTCACCTCAACTCGATCGACCCGCAGCCCGACGGCGACCTCTTCATCTCCGCGCGCACCACGTGGGCGGGCTATCTACTGCAGGGCGCCACCGGCACGGTCCTGTGGCATCTCGGCGGTCTCAAGAGCTCCTTCAAGATGGGGCGGGGCACACAGACCGCGTGGCAGCACGACGGCCGCATCCTGCCGAGCGGCGAAGTCACCTTCTTCGATGACGGGTCCAACCCGCCGGAGCACAGCCAGTCGCGCGGGGTGCGGATCGCGCTCGACCGTAAAACCCACGAAGCGCGCCTGCGCGTCGCCTACACGCACCCCAACCCGGCTCTGCTGGCCGCCAGCCAGGGCAACATGCAGACGCTTCCCGACGGCAACGCGCTCGTGGGGTATGGAGCGGTGCCCGCGATCAGCGAGTACAGCGCTGCCGACCGCGCGTTGCTGTTCGACGCGCACCTGCCCTACGACATGACCTTCTACCGCGCCTTCCGCTTCCCCTGGAGCGCACGCCCGGCGACCCCGCCGGCGGTGCTCGCGAACATGAACAGCACCGAAGAAGAGACGATCGTGCACGCGAGCTGGAACGGCGCCACCGAAGTCGCCGCCTGGCGGGTGCTCGCGGGCGCAAGCCCGACGACGCTGACGCCCCAGGCGACGATGGCGGCGAGTGGCTTCGAAAGCTCGACGATCCTCCCCAAGAAGCACGCTTACGCCGCCGTGCAGGCGCTCGACGCCGCCGGGCGCGTAATCGGCGTTTCAACGACGGCGCGCACGATCGGCTACTACGCTTCGCTCTCTTACTGAGGGCCAGCAAGGTGCGG
>DATMMB010000078.1:0-15081 GCA_035569895.1 Solirubrobacteraceae bacterium
GACTTCCTCTACGCCGAGGACGCCGCGGACGCCTATCTGGCGGTCGCCGGCTCGCTCGATCGAACGGAGCTGCACGGGCGCGCGTGGAACGCGAGCATCGGCGCGCCGGTGACCGTGCTCGAGGTGGTGGAGCGGCTGATCGAGATCGCCGGCGTGGAGATCGAGCCGGATGTCCGTGGGCAGGGGACACCTCACGGCGAGCTGAGCCGCCAGTGGCTCGACTCGGACGCGATCGCCACGCAGCTCGGGTGGACGCCCGCGTGGGATCTCGACCGTGGCCTGGCGGCGACCTACGGGTGGTACGAGCGCGAGCTGCGGCGTGCACCAGCGCTCGCGCGGGCGAGCTGACACGGCGACTCGGCCACGGCGACCGCGAACGAGTCACGCCCGCGACAACCAGCGGGAGGGTCAGGCCACCGCGACCGCGTCGCGGTCCTTCCAGCGCAGCGCCGCATCCAGCCGCCCTGCAGCCAGCAGCTCCTTGATGCGCGCGATCCGGATGAAGCGCGCGCTCTTGAAATCGTCGATCCTCAGGCCGTTCTCGCGATAGGCGGCGAGCATCTGCTCGGCGCTCGCGCGCACGTTCCAACGGGGACGCAGCTCGGGGAACTCGCGCCGCAACTTGGCGAAGCTGACGCGGTAGCTGCGCCTGTCGGGGCTCGCGCCCGCGGCGAACGCCACCCGCGAGCCCGCCACCACCTCGCCGACGATCTGGGCGATCTCGCGAATCTGGTAGTTCTCCTCGTCGGCGCCGACGTTGAACGCCTCGCCGTGCACCCGCTCGCGCGGCGCCTGCATCAACCCGAGGAACGCGCGCGAGATGTCCTCGATGTGCACGAGCGGGCGCCACGGGGTGCCGTCGCTCTGCATCAGCACCTCGCCGGTGGCGTACGCGAAGGCGGTGAGGTTGTTCACCACCAGGTCGCCGCGGTGGCGCGGGGATAGGCCGTGCGCGGTGGCGTTGCGCAGGAAGGTGGGGCTGAACGAGTCGTCGGCGAGCGCGCCGATGTCGCGCTCGGACAGCACCTTCGACTCGCCGTAGGGCGTCACCGGGTTGAAGGCGGCGGTCTCGTCGAGCCAATCCCGGTCGGCGGCGCCGTACAGGCTGCAGGAGGAGGCGAACAGGAAGCGCTCGACTCCCGCCTGCTTGGCGGCCCGCGCCAGCGACACCGAGGCGCGGTGGTTGATCGCGAACGTGCACTCGGGGTTGAGGTCGCCCACCGGGTCGTTGGAGAGCGCGGCGAGGTGGATCACCGCGTCGAAGCCATCGAGGTCGGCGGAGGTGGCGTCGCGCACGTCCTTGCGGATCGCCGGGATCGACGCCGCGGGCTGCGCGCCGAAGTCGCAGCCCGCGTACATGTAGGTGTCGAGCCCCACGACCTCGTGACCGGCGTCGAGGAACAGCGGGACGAGGACAGAGCCGATGTAGCCGTGATGGCCGCTGACGAGCACGCGCATGGACGGCGCGCAGTCTAAAGGAGGGTCGGGGAATATCCGCCGGCTTCACCGACCACGGTCCCGACAACCCGCCGACGAACCGATCGACACGGCGAGCGCCGGCCGCGTCCACTGGCCGCGAGACCACCGCCAACCCGCTGGTCAGGTTGCCCGCACGGGCGATCCGATGTCTCCAACCCGCGGGGCGAGGCCGCACCTACAATGGGCCGCCCGTGACGGTCCCCACGCGACACCCGCTGATCCCGCCGCGCAAGGTGGACCCCCACCAGGAGCTGGCGGCGATGGAGCTGCGGGTGCTGGCGCGCTGGCGCGAGCGGGAGGTGTTCGCGCAGTCGCTGAAGCTGCGCGAGGGCGCCGAGCCGTGGGTGTTCTACGAGGGGCCGCCCACCGCCAACGGACTCCCCGGCGCCCACCACGTGCTCTCGCGCGTGTTCAAGGACATCTTCCCCCGCTACCGGACGATGCGCGGCCACCGCGTTGAGCGCAAGGGCGGCTGGGATTGTCACGGCTTGCCGGTGGAGATCGCAGTCGAGCAGAAGCTCGGGATCAACAGCAAGCACGAGATCGAGAACGTCGTCGGGATCGAGGAGTTCAACCGCCAGTGCCGCGAGTCGGTGTTCGAGTACCTGGAGGAGTGGAACCGCCTCACCGAGCGGATCGGCTTCTGGATCGACCTCGACCATGCCTACCGCACGCTCGATGAGTCCTACATCGAGTCGGTGTGGTGGGCGCTCGCGGAGATTCATCGGCGAGGGCTGCTGTACGAGGAGAACAAGGTGGTGCCCTATTGCCCGCGCTGCGGGACGGCGCTCTCCTCGCACGAGGTTGCGCTCGGCTACCGGGACGTTGTCGACCCCTCGATATATGTGCGTTTGCCTGTGCACTTCCCCCCGCAGGAGCAGTCCGGTGGCCTGGTGCAACAACCAGGCGGGCCTGTCTGGGTGCCTGCCCAAGCTCCCGATCCGGATTCCCCCTTGCGAGAAGGCGATGCGCTGCTGATCTGGACAACGACGCCGTGGACTTTGCCAGGCAACAGGGCAGTCGCGGTCGCGCCAAACGTCGAGTATGTGCGTGCGCGCTACGAGGACGAGACCTTGATCCTCGCTGGGGCGTTGGCGGAGAAGGTCTTAGGAGAAGGAGTCGAGATCCTTGACCGGTTCCCAGGCAGCGAGCTAGTCGGCCACTCATATATAGGGCCGATTTTCAATACGGGTGCCACTGGTGGCTTTCCAATCATAGCTGGGGATTTCGTCACCACCGAGGACGGCACGGGCCTTGTGCACATTGCCCCGGCGTTCGGCGCCGATGACTTCAAAGCCTGGGCCGCAAACGGGAAGTTCGATCCAGATCGCCCGGGAACGCTCTTCAACCCGGTCAACGACGACGGCACCTATGACGCTCGTGTGCTCAGTCGCGATGGGCACTCCTACGAGGGGCGCTACGTCAGGGAGCCCGAGCTGATAGCGGAGCTGATCGAAGACCTGCGCCGTCACGGCCTGCTGTTCAAGGCTGCCGAGTACGAGCACTCCTACCCTCACTGCTGGCGCTGCGACACCGAGTTGATCTACTACGCGAAGCTTTCCTGGTACATCGCGACCTCGCAGGCGCAAGACAGGATGCTCGCAGCCAACGAAACCGTCGACTGGCATCCCCCCCACATCAAGCACGGCCGCTTCGGGGATTGGCTGTCGAACAACGTGGATTGGGCCATCTCCCGCGAGCGTTACTGGGGAACGCCGCTACCGGTATGGCGCTGCGGCGAGGGACACATTCATGTGATCAGCGCGTTCGCCGAATTGGAGAAGCTGTCGGGACGGTCGCTTGCCGACCACCACCGCCCCTACGTCGACGAAGTCGAGCTCACGTGCACGGAGGACGGCTGCGAGCAGCCGATGCGCCGCGTGCCGGAGGTGATCGACGTGTGGTTCGACTCCGGCGCGATGCCGTTCGCCCAGCACCACGTCCCCTTCGCCGGCGAGGATGCAAACCGCTTCACCGCCGACCCCGCTCGCTTCCCCGCGGACTTCATCTGCGAGGCGCTGGATCAGACGCGCGGTTGGTTCTACTCGCTGCTGGCGGTCTCCACGCTGCTGTTCGACAAGGCCCCCTACCGCAACGTGGTGTGCCTCGGGCTGATCGTCGACGCCGAGGGCCAGAAGATGTCGAAGTCGCGCGGCAACACGGTGGAGCCCAACCAGGTGATCGACAAGCACGGCGCCGACGCGTTCCGCTGGTATTTCTTCACGGCGAAGCAGCCGTGGGACGGGTATCGCTTCTCCGAGGAGGCGATCGGCGAGGGGGTGCGGCTGTTCCTCAAGCAACTGTGGAGCACTTACTTCTTCTATGTCCTCTACGCGCACGCGAACCAGTCTTCGTTGGGAGCCGCCGACGCGCAGGCGCTCGAGTCCGCGGGGTCGGGTGATGGTCTGCCGGCGGACGCGCCGGGCCGGGCCGCACAGGCCGACGACCTCGACCGCTGGGCGCTCTCGCGCGTCGCCGGCACCGCGGAGCTGGTGGCGGAGCGCCTCGACGCCTACGACGCGACCGCGGCGGGGCGCGCGATCGGGGAGCTGGTGGACGATCTGTCCAACTGGTATGTGCGCCGCTCGCGCCGGCGCTTCTGGGACGGCGACCCGGCGGCATTCCGCACACTGCGCACCTGCCTGCTGACGATCGCGAAGCTGCTGGCGCCCTTCTGCCCGTTCGTCGCCGATGAGATCTACGACAACCTCGACGGGACGCTGGACAGCGTGCACCTCTGCGACTTCCCCGCCGGCGATGCGCTCCCCGCGCGCGACCGCGCGCTGGAGGAGACGATGGCAATCGCGCGCGAAACCGTGCGGCTCGGCCTCGGCGCGCGGGGACAGGCGAAGATCAAGGTGCGCCAGCCGCTCGCAGAGGCGGTGGTCGTCGCGGCAGGGCGCGAGCGCGCCGCGATCGAACGCCTCGCCGACGTGGTGCGCGAGGAGCTCAACGTGCGCCGGGTGCGGTTCGTCGCCGGCGCCGAGGAGCTCGGGCGCTACGAGGTGAAGGCCAACTACCGCCGTCTCGGGCCGCTGTTCGGCAAAGAGATGCCGCTCGCGGCGGAGGCGATCGCGGCGCTCGACCCCGCGGCCGTCGCCGCGGCGGTGCGGGGTGCCGACGAGAGCGGCGGGACGGGGCTCGGCATCTCCGTCGCCGGCCGCGAGCACACACTGACCCCCGAGGACGTGATCATCACGATGCAAGCCCCCGAGGGGTACAGCGTCGAGCGCGAGGGCGCGCACGCGGTGGCGCTGGAGCTGGCGATCGACGGGGACCTGCGCCGCGAGGGGCGCGCGCGGGAGATCGTGCACGCCGTGCAGAGCGCCCGCAAGAACGCCGGCCTCGCAGTCGAGGACCGGATCGAGCTTTCGCTGTCGGGCAACCAGGAGCTGCTCGACGCGACGAGCGCCCACCGCGACTACGTCGTGGGCGAGACGCTGGCGGTGGCGCTGCACCTCGACGGCCAGCCGACAGCGACGATGGAGCACACCGAGCTGATCGAGATCGAAGGATTGGAGCTGCAGATCGCGCTACGCCAGCGCCGGCTCTAGCTCCGCCTCGATCTTCCGCTTCGGGTAGGCGCCGACGACCGTCTTGACCGGCTGGCCGGCCTTGAAGAGAATCATCGTCGGGATCGAGAGGACCTGGAAGGTGGCGGCTGTCTGCTGGTTGTCGTCGACGTTGAGCTTGACGATGCGCAGGTCGGGACGCTCCGCGGCGATCTCCTCGAGCACGGGGCCGACCACACGGCAGGGGCCGCACCACGGCGCCCAGAAGTCGACCAAAACCGGGGTGTCGGATTCGATCACCTCTGCCTGGAAGTTGTTGTCGGTGACTTCGCTCAAGCCTGCCATGGGGTCTCCTTTTCTAGCAGCCGCTCGGGTTCGGGATTCGCCTAACTCACTATACAAAATGTAGTGGGGTCAGCGAAGCGCGTGGGCGCGCCGCTCGGCGGCGGGCGCGTAGCCGGAGGGCGGCTGGCGGCCGAAGCGCAGCCGCGGCACCAACCACATCGCCTCGACCGCGATGTGCCAGGACATCTTGCTCGCCCCCCGCTGACGATCGCGGAAAACGATCGGCACCTCGACCACGTGAAAGCCGGCGCGCACCGCCCGGTAGGTGAGCTCCACCTGAAAGGCGTAGCCCTGCGAGCGCACGCTGTCGAAGTTGATCGCCTCCAGCACCTCGCGGCGGAAGCACTTGAAGCCGCCCGTCAGATCGCGCACGTGCAGGCCGAGCACGCGCCGCGCGTAGGTGGAGCCGCCCTCGCTGACGACGCGCCGCAACAGACCCCAGTCGCGCACCCCGCCGCCGGGCACGTAGCGGGAGCCGAGCGCGAGGTCGGCGCCATCGGCGATCGCCCGCAAGAGGCGCGGCAGGTCGGCGGGGTCGTGGGAGAAGTCGGAGTCCATCTCCAGAACGAACGACGCGCCCTGCTCCAGGGCGTGCGCGAAGCCGGCGAGGTAGGCGGGGCCGATCCCTTCCTTGACGGTGCGGTGCAGCACCCGCACCCACGGGCGGGCGGCGGCGAGGCGGGCGGCGATCTCGCCGGTGCCGTCGGGCGAGCCGTCGTCGACGATCAAGACCCGGTGCTCCTCGCAGGGCGCACGCGCCAGCGCTTCACCGGCGGCGAGCACGATCGCCTCGATGTTCTCGGCCTCGTTGTAGGTGGGCAGGATGAGCCAGGCGGTGCCGTCCACTGAGGCTCCGTACCCTAGCTGAGAGGGTGGCGCAGCCCGCCGAAAAGGCAGGCGAGCCGAGCCCCTCTTCTTTTGGACATAAAGTGCCGGACTCGCCAACACCATGACCAACACCACGACGAACGCCGAGATCGCCGCCGCGCTGGAGGAGCTCGGGGACCTGTACGAGCTCGACGGCGCGATCGTGCACCGCGTGCTCGCGTACCGCCGCGCGGCGGAGTCGATCAGGGAGGCTTCGACCTCGGTGGCGGCGCTCGCGCGGGCGGGGCGCGCGACCGAGCTGCCGGCGGTCGGCGACACGCTGCAGGAGAAGATCGTGGCGCTGCTCGACACCGGCACGATCCCCGCGGCGGAGCGGCTGCGAGGAAAATTCCCGGCGGGCGTCGTGGCGATCACGCGCATCCCCGGGATCGGCCCCAAGCGCGCGCGGCTGCTGCACGAGGAGCTGGGGATCGACTCGCCGCAGGCGCTGCGCGAGGCGGCGGCGGCAGGGCGCCTGCGCGGCGTAAAGGGGCTGGGGGCGAAGTTCGAGGAGAAAGTGCTCGCCGCGCTGGAGCGGCTGGCGGCCGAGGGCGTCGCGCTAGACGGCGAGGGCGACACCGGCGGACGGGCGGGCATACCGTATTCCCGGCGCGTGCTGCTGCCGGCGGCGATCGAGCTGGCGCAAACGCTCGCGACGGGGCTGCGCGAGCACGGCCCGTCCGATGCGCGGATCGAGATCGCCGGCTCGGCGCGGCGAGGAGCCGATAGCGTCAAGGACATCGACCTCGTGGGAGTCGCCGCCGACCCGGAGCGGCTGGCGCGGACGCTCGCGACGCTCGAGCAGATCGAGAGCGCCGGCACGGCGACGGCGACGGGCGTGCGCGGGCGCACGCACTCGGGCGCAGCGGTCGATCTGCGCACGGCGTCGCCCAGCCAGCTGGGCAACCTGCTGCAGCACTGCACCGGCAGCGCCGCCCACAACGCCGCGCTGCGCGAGCATGCTGTGCGCAAGGGGCTGCACGTGTCCGAGCATGGGGTGCTCGACGATGCGACCGGGGTCACGCGCACGTGCACGACCGAGGCGGAGGTGTATGCGCTGCTTGGTCTCCCCAGCATCCCACCCGAGCTGCGCGAGAACCGCGGCGAGCTTGAGGCCGCACTGCTGGAGGGAGGGGGAGGAGAAGGGGCGGGGTCGCCCGGCACGAGGAGGGCGCGCGGCGCGAGCAACGCAGGGGGACTGCCGAAACTGATCGCGCAGGCGGACATCAGGGGCGATCTGCACTGCCACACGACCGCGTCCGACGGCAGGGCGAGCATCGAGGAGATGGCAAGCGCCGCACAGGAGCTCGGGTATGAGTACCTGGCGATCACCGACCATTCGGCGTCGCACGGCTTCGGCAACGACGTCTCGCCGGCGCAACTGCGCGAACAGATCGAGCGGGTGCACGCGATCGACGCGACGCTCGACGGCATCACGCTGCTGGCGGGCAGCGAGGTGAACATCCTGCCCGACGGGACGCTCGACTACGAGGACGCGCTGCTCGCGCGCCTGGACTGGGTGGTGGCGAGCGTGCACACCGCATTCGGGATGTCCGAGCAGGCGATGACCGAGCGGATGATCGCCGCGATCGAGCATCCGCTGGTGGACACGATCGGCCACCCGACCGGCCGCCTGATCGAGCGCCGCGAGCCCTATGCGCTCGACCTGGAGGCGGTGTTTGCGGCGGCGGCCCGCACGGGCACGCTGCTGGAGATCAACGCCAACCCCGACCGCCGCGACCTCAACGAGAGTCTCGCGCGCGCGGCGGTGGCCGCGGGGGTGCGGATCGCGATCGACTCCGACGCCCACCGCCCGGCCACGCTCCAGAACATGCGCTGGGGCATCCTCACGGCGCGACGGGGGTGGCTCACGAAGGACGACGTGGCCAACACGCGGCCGTGGGCGGAGCTGCGGGGGATGCGCAAACGGGCGCGGGCCGCCGCGTCCGGGCGATAGCGATCACTCGCCATCCCCTCCGAATCCCATCCCCGGCCCACATCAAGGGCGCGAGCCCCAAACCACCGTCTACTCCCCCAGCAGTCGCGGCAGCAGGTTCCGCGCGACCAGACGGTCGACGGCGGCCACGGTGAAGGGCTCCACCAGTGTGGCCGCCCGCGCCGCATAGCCATCGCGCGGAGCGTCGACCGCAGCGCGCAGGGCGGCGCCGAGGTCTTCCCCGACGAGGCGCGCATCGAGCCGGCGGGCAATCGGCAGCGCGACGTACGGGCCGGGCGCCGCAGTGGTGACGAGCTGGCAGCCGGCGGCGAGCGCCTCCAACTGGACGAGGCCGTAGTCCTCGCGGCGGGGGGCGCAGACGAACACGCGGGCGCGGCGCAACAGCGCGTGGTAGTCGTTCTGAGCGAGCGTGCCCAACACCTCGACGCTCTCGTCGTCGGCCGCGAAGCCGAGCTCGCGAAGCCGCTGCGGCGTGACGCCGACGATCGCCAACCGCTCGCCGGGCAGGTGGACGGCGCGCCACGCCCCCAGCACGCGGTCGAGCCCCTTCTTGTGGGGGTTGGCGGCGTAGGTGAGCGCTGTGATGTCGCGCTCCGTGGGCGGTATGTGGTCCGCCGCGGGCTCGCCGGGAGTGCCCGTGCCGCCGGAGACAGGACGCGCGCACCCGTCCTCGCTCACGGCGCCAACAGCGATCGGCGAGGGCACGACCAGCGCGCGTGGCTCGCAGCCGGCGGCCGTGGCGGCGGCCTCGGCGAGCGCGGCGACGCTCGAGGGCAGCAGCAGCGGCGCCTGGCGCAGCCGGCGGCGCTCCAGCGGCCGTTGCCATAGTCCATGGCGGCCGGGGCGGTTGGCGGCGGCGGGCGCGTCAAAGCGGATCGCACCCGGCAGCGGCCACAGCAGCGCGGCGGTGGTCGTCGAGTAGATCACTGATCGCGGCGGGTCGTCGCGCAGCCGCCCGAACGCTTCGACGGCGGCACGGCGCGCCGCGCGCGCCCACAGCAGGTCGGTGAGCATCAGGGTGCGCACCTCGCGGGGAGGTGCGGCGCTCGCCACGAGCACCCGCGCGCCCGCGCGCCGCAGCGAGCCGACGAGCTGCTCATCGGCGACGCGCAGCCCCTCGGTGGAGCCGAGCTGGACGAGCAGCACATCGACCGTTTCGTGAACCTCGGCCCCCGTCGCGGGCCGCGCCCCCCGACTCACGGCCCGCGTCCCCGCCTCACAGCAGGCTCTCGGGCCGCATCGCCTTGAAGCCAGGGGTGCGCTGCAGGGCGATCGGGTGGATCGGGGAGGTGGGCAGCACGTAGAAGCGCACCCCGTCGCGCTCCTCGATCGCGGTGACCGCCGCGTGCTGGTGGCGCCACGCGAGCGCCCAGATCACCGCGAAGCCGGCGCCGATGCCCGGCACCTGGGGCGCGAGGAAAGCGAGGCCCCCGGCGACCACGGTGAGCGCCAGCAGCAGCCACAGCCGGTTGAGCAGGATCGCGGCGGGGCGGTGCTCGGGGAGCGCGTTGGTGGCGCGCGCCGCCGCGAGCAGGCGCGCGATCGGGGGGTTGGCGTCGGCGCCGCGGCCGAGCAGCAGGCCGATCAGCGAGGCGAGCACCCACCAGCCGACCGACACGAACACCGCCAGACGCGAGCCGGACTGAGCGGCGACCGAGAGCACCGTGACGAGCGCCAGCACAGTCGCGGTGCCGGCGCTGAGCAGGACGGTGCTCTTGAGGAAGTCGGCGAAGCGCACGGCTCGCTACAGGAGTGCCTCTAGGAGCCGGCGCACACCGTCGGGGCCGTCGAGTGTCAGGTCGGCCTCCGCCATCAGCTCCGCGGGCGCCTCCTCAGAGCGGACGGCGACGCACACCGCGCGATCGAGCCTCCCCGCCCGCACGAGCGCGCGCAGACCGCGAAACGCGTCGAGGTCGGTCGTGTCGTCGCCGACGTACAGGGCCGCGTTCAGCGTCCCGCCCGAGCCGCGTCGCGCTCCCGCGGACTCCCCTCCCGCGGACGCCTCCCCCGCGGACCCCTCTCCCGCGGACGCCTCCCGCTCCTCTGACGCCTCGCTCCGATCCACCGACGCGGCCGTGCGGTCGTCGCCTCCATCGAGCAGCGCAGTCACCCCCATGCCCTTGTCGAGCGCGACCGGCGGGCGCACCTCCAAAACCTTGCGGCCCCAATGCGCCGCGAAGCCCTCCCGCTCGGCGCGCGCCGCGATCTCCCGCACCGCGTCCTGCGCGGCGGCCTCGTCGGGGGCGCCGCGCCAGTGGAAGGCGGCGATCGCCTGCTTGTCCTCGGCGCGCACGCGCAGGCGCTGGTGCTCGCCGGTGAGCGCATGCGCGGCGAACTCCCGCACGCGCCCGCTCCAGGCGGCGAGCTCGGGGTCGAGCTCGGGGCGCGTGGCGCCGGGGCGCAGCAGCTCGCCGCCGTGGTTGCCGACGTAGGCGATCGTCCCGATCGCGACGATCTGGCGGGCGGTGGCGGCGCGCCGGCCGCTGACGCAGCCCACCAGGCGGTAGCGCTTGGCGATCTCGATCAGCAGCGCGCGGGTCGCCTCGGGCACGTGCGCGTCGGCGGCGTGGCGCACGATCGGGGCGAGCGTGCCGTCGATGTCGAGCAGCACGGCGGCGTGGGAGGGATCGGAGCGCAGCGGCTCCAGCGCCTCCCCGAGCGAGGCGGCGGGGGACACAGCCTTAGTATGCCGGCCATGGCGGCCAGCAGATCGCCCGGCAACGTGTTGAAGCTGATGGCGATCGGCACCGCCGCGGGCCTGTTCAGCGGGATCTTCGGGGTCGGCGGGGGCACCGTGATCGTGCCGCTGCTGGTGCTGTGGCGGGGATATGGCGAGCGGGAGGCGACCGGCACGTCACTGGCGGCGATCGTGTTCATCGCCGGTTTCGCCGCGGCGGTGCAGGCTGGGTATGGCAACGTGCATGTGACGGACGGGCTGCTGGTGGGCATCCCTGCGGTCGGCGGGGTGCTGCTGGGAGCGTGGCTGCAGCAGCGGCTGCCCACCCGCACGATTGCGCTGCTGTTCGCGGGGGTGCTGGTGGCGAGCGCGGTGGAGCTGCTGCTGCAATGAGGACGCCGGGGCGACGCGGGCGGCGGGGCGGGCGCTGGATGGCGCGCGTCCGCGTGAGCACGGCGACGGGCGGCGCGAGCGCGACGGAGCGCAGCGGCGGCAATGATCGGCGCGAGCGCGACGGAGCGCAGCGGCGACGATGATCGGCGCGATCGCGATCGGCCTCGCCGCTGGCGTGGTCGCGGGCCTGCTCGGGGTGGGCGGGGGCGTGCTGTTCGTGCCGGGCCTCGTGATCTTCCTCGGCCTCTCCCAACACGAGGCGGAGGCGACCTCGCTGCTGGCGATCGTCCCGGTGGCGCTCGTCGGCGCGATCGCGCAGGATCGCTACGGCAACGTGCGCCGCTCCGACGCGCTGCTGGTCGGCCTGCTGTCGGTGGCGGGCGCCGCCGCGGGGGTGGCGGTGGCGAACGCGCTCCCGGGGGAGGTGCTGCGGGTGGCGTTCGCGCTGCTCATTCTCTACGTCGCGGGACAGCTGGTGCGCAGGAATGTGGGTAAACCATGAAGCGTCGCGGCGACCCCGAGCTAGACTGGAACGATGTTCGGACTCGACAATCCAATCCACATCGCGTTCCTCGTGGTGATTCTGCTGCTGGTGTTCGGCGCCAAGCGGCTGCCGGAAATCGGCCGCTCGCTGGGCAGCGGCATGCGCGAGTTCAAGGACTCGATCAGCGGCGAGGCCAAGCAGCCGACACTGAGCACGGCCGCCCAGCAGCCGCAGCCGATCGCGCAAACGCCCGCCGCACAGCCGCCCACCGCACAGCCGGCTCCCACGCAAGCGGTGGCAGCGGCGCCCGAGACTCCGGCGGAGTCGCAGGGCTAGCCGGAGCCGCGGGGCTGGCCTTCGACCCCGGCGGCGAGCATCGCGGCCGATGAAGGGACCTGTGGTTGGCTCGCCCGGTGATGGGACTCCGCCGCCCACGTTCGATGGACGGACGCACGGTCGCACGATGAGCAGGCCCAGGCTCGTCGGCGCGCTGCTGGCCGGCGGCCTGCTGTGCGCCCCGACGCTCTTCGCCGGATGTGGATCGGACGGCGGCCCGGCACCGAGCAGTGGCGCGGCGGCGCTCACCGAGGCCGCGCCGGTGTCGGTAGCGGCCCGCGGCTGCCCGGCGGCGGCGCTGGAAGGGCTCGAAGAGGTCGCGCGGCGGATCTACGCGGAGTCGGCGAGCGGGAGGATCGTCGCCCAGGCGCTGTGGCGCGTGCGGAGCTCGAGCGCCCTGGCACAGGCGACGGAAGACGACGACGCGGCCGCGGCGCACCGTGCGCTGGAGGGGCTGCTGCTCAACCAGATCGTGAGTGTGCGCGTGACGCGCGACGGACGCACGCTGGCCGTGATCGAACGGGGCGCGGGCATCGGCCCGCAGAGCGGAGCGCTCGCCAACGCTCGAGGGCAGACGGTGGGCGAGGTGACGGTGGCGGTGCAGGGCGCCAACGGGTATGCGCAGACGGTGAACGGCCTGCTGCACGCGCAGGTGATCGTGCGCGGGGGCGGGCGCCGGCCGACGGCGACGCTGCGCCCGCCGCCGACGGTCGCGTCAGGGGCGCGCGCGCTGCGCTACCGCGGCGGTGCCTACCGCGTCGCAAGCTTCGCCGGAGCGGCCTTTCCGAGCGATCCGCTGCGCTCCAGCCAGCCGCTGCGCGTGGTGCTGCTGGCGCCGGAGCACTCGATCGCCGCGATCTGCGCGCACGGCGGCGCCACCGGCGCACAGGCGCAGGCGGACGCGCTCGGCGCGGTGGCCGAACGGGTGTACGCGGCCGAGCGGGCGGGCAGCAAAGCGGAACTGCTGCGCAACTACGTGGAGGGCTCGCGGCCGTTCCGCGAAGCGGTGCTGGCGGGTGACGCGAAGGCGACGCGCGCGGCGATCGTCGGCTTCTTCCGCAGCCACCTGCACATCGTGCGCGTGCGCGTGCTCAGGCACGGGAAGCTGCTGGTGGACGTCGGCGGGCACCGCGTGCTGGCGCCGATCCCCGGTGTCGTGCGCGACGCGCAGGGCCGGGTGGCGGCCCATTTCCTGCTGGCGATCCAAGACGATCTCGGGCTTCAGCTGCTCGCGCACACGTTCACCGGCGCGCAGGTGGTGATGCGCGAGGGCGCGCGTCAGGTGATGGGCACCCTGAAGCCGAGCCCGGCGACCATACCCGACCGCGGCCGACTCGTCTACCGCGGCGTCACCTACCAAGTGTACTCGTTCCCCGCGGAGGCCTTCCCCTCCGGGCCGCTGCGCATCTCACTGCTGTTCGCGGTGGGGTAAAAAGAGACGTCCGGGCCCGCCCATGTCGAGCAGCCCGGACGCTCCGTCCGTCGGTCGGAGGCCGATGACCGACGCTTGCGGTCGCTGGGGCCTCTCATACTTCACATTCTCTATCGGAAAAGATGGGATTGCCGCGGGAGAGTGTCCCATTAAAGTCTCACTCGTCAGGTCAACAAAGTGTGAAAAGGCGCTTTCGGGTGCCCTCCCCGCCGAGACTCCGGGGCATGTTTCTCAGAAGCCTCGTGCGGGCCCCCTGGGCGGAGCGCCGTCTACTTACTCCACGCCCGCCTCCTGCAGCGGCCGCAGCTCCTCCGCCGGGGTCATCGGCCGGCGGCCGAGCACGCCGTCGGAATCAATCAGGTAAGCGCCCATGCGCACCAGCGGGGGGGAGTAGACGTGCAGGGTCACGGCCGGACCGGAGCCGGCGTGGCGGATGCGGTGAATGTCGGCTGACGAGAAATGGAAGGTGTCGCCGACCGAGAAGCGGCGAGCGCGCGGCTCGCGACCGAGCGCAAGGCGCTCCTCGCGCACCGAGCCACCGACGACGGCGACCGCCCCAGCGGAGATGTCGTGATCGTGAAAGCCGGTGTCGTGATCGTTCATCCAGCAGATCAGCCAGGCGGTGAGGTGCTCGTCGCAGAGCAGCTCCTCATAGTGACGCTGATCGGTGTCGTGGGCGACGAAGTCGATCCACAGCTCCGGGCGCCCGGCGAGCTCGGTGACGAACGCCCGCAGCTCCGGAATCGTCAGATCGCGGCCGCGCGGACGGGCGATCGCGCGCAGCGGATTCGGGTTGGCGGAGGCCGGGGGTGTGATCGTCGCGCTCATCGGTCATCCCTCTCTGCCTCAACCGGGAGAGAGCCAAGTGTGCCTGCTCCTTCGAAGACCTCATCGCGCCACCAATCGCCGAGAACGCTCGGCAGCACCGGAGCCCCTCCACGCACGAACGCGCGGCGGGCGGCGTCGGCGATCGGACCCCAATCGAGCTCGGCGGGCATGTGTAGCTCGCCCGGCTCGACCACCGGGCGATCGGAGCCGTACAGCAGCTGCCCGGCGCCGACCGTCGCCGCCACCATGCTCACCGCTGAGCGGCCGTAGGAGGAGGTGTCGTAAAACAGCAGCGGGTCGGCCAAGCACAAGCGCGGCCCGCCGCGAGCGCGCAGCCGCTCGGCATGCAGCGGCGCCAGTCCGGCGAGCATCGCGAAGACGACTCGCAGCCGCGGATGCGCGCAGCGCCCGACGCCGGCGAAGGTCAGCCAGGCCGCCTGCATCTGCGCGACGTAGCGCGTGAGTGCCGGCCACCACAGCGGATCCGACAGTGATACCTCCCCCGTCGCCTGCCGGTCGCCGGGCCCAGGGTGGACGAACAGCGGCGCACCGCACGATTCCAAGCGCTCGAGCAGCGGCCACACGCGGGAAAACGCATCGATCCCCGCGAGCGCGCCGGCCGGCAGTGAGAGCCCGATGCAGCCACGATCGAGCAGTCGGTCAACATCGGCCGGATCGGGGAGGTCGAGCGGCACCGCGCCCCACACCGCAAATGGCGGGCCGAGCGAGAGCGCTCCGTCGTGATAGGCGTCGAGCAGGGAAAGCGCCTGC
>DATMMB010000079.1:0-4420 GCA_035569895.1 Solirubrobacteraceae bacterium
CGGCGACCTCGATCACGAAGCGGTTCTTCACCATCGGCGGGTTGGAGAGGCATCTCGCTTCGACGATGTTGGCGCCCGACTCCGAGAACACACGCGAAAGGTCCTCCAGCAGCCGGTGGCGGTCCCACGCGTCGATTTGGATTTCCACGACGAAGCCGCTCGACTGCTCGCCCTCCCAGTGCACGTTGGTGAAGCGTTCTGGGTTTCTGCGCAGCGCCGTCACATTGGGGCAGTCCTCGCGGTGGATCGTGATCCCGCGCCCGAGCGAGATGTAGCCGACGATCTCATCGCCGGGCACCGGCCGACAGCACTTCGCCAGGCGCAGCATCACGTCCTCGACGCCCTCCACCCTGATCCCGTACTGCCCCGAGGAGCGCGTCGGGCGCCGCGCCGAGCGCCCGACCTTCAGCAGATCGGTGGCGGCGGTCGCGCCGCCGTCGGCGGCCTCGCCGCGCTTCAGGCGCTGCATCACCTTGTTGACGACGATCTTCGGCGACACCTTGGCGCCGCCGAGCGCCATGTAGAAGTCGTCGGCCTTGCGGTAGCCCATTTCGCGGATCACGTCCGCGAGCAGCGCCGAGCCGGTGATCCGCTGCGCCGGCAGCCCCTGGCGCTTGAGGTGCTCCTGCAGGAGCTCGCGCCCGGTGTGCTCGGTGTCCTGGCGGGTCTCTGCTTTGAACCACGCCCTGATCTTGTTGCGCGCGCGCGTGGTCTTCACCATCGCCAGCCAGTCGCGCGAGGGACCGCGCTCGCGCTTAGTCGTGAGGATCTCGACGATGTCGCCGCTGCGCAGCTCGTAGTGCAGCGGAACGATCTTGCCGTTCACGCGCGCTCCCACGCAGCGGTGGCCGATCTCGGTATGCACCTCATAGGCGAAGTCCAGCGGTGTGGCGCCCGCCGCCAGCGACTTCACCTCGCCCTTAGGGGTGAACACGAACACCTCGTCCTCGAACAGGTCGATCTTCAGGCTCTCCATGAACTCCTTGGGATCGGACATGTCCTGCTGCCAGTCGAGCATCGAGCGCAGCCACTTCAGCTTCGCGTCCTCCGGCCACGAGGAGACCGCCTCCCGGCCACCCGAGCCCGCTACGGGCGCGGCCTGACCTGAGGCGGCCGCGTGCGCGCCGGAGTGGGCGGGTCGCTTGTACATCCAGTGCGCCGCCACGCCGAACTCGGCCATCTCGTGCATCTCGGCGGTGCGGATCTGGATCTCCAGCGGACGGCCCTCCGGCCCGATCACCGTGGTGTGCAGCGACTGGTACATGTTGAACTTGGGCATCGCGATGAAGTCCTTGAAGCGGCCGGGCAGCGGCTTCCACAGCGAGTGGATCACGCCGACCGCGCCGTAGCAGTCCTTCACCGAGTCGACGATCACGCGCATCGCGGTGAGGTCGTAGATCTCGTTGAACTCGCGGCCCTTCTTGGTCATCTTCGAGTAGATCGAGTAGAAGTGCTTGGCGCGCCCGGCGATCTGCGACTCGACCCCCAGGCGGCGCAGCTCCCGCGCGAGGTACTCGCCGGCCTCGCTGACATAGCGTTCGCGCTCCTCGCGCTGCTGGGCGACGAGACCCTTGATCTCCTGGTACTTGCGGGGGTGGAGCGTCGCGAAGGCGAGGTCCTCGAGCTCCCACTTGATCGCGTGGATGCCCAGGCGATGCGCGATCGGCGCATAGATCTCGAGTGTCTCCCTGGCCTTCTCGATCTGCTTCTGCTTGGGCATCGCGTCGATCGTGCGCATGTTGTGCAGGCGGTCGGCGAGCTTGATCAGGATCACCCGCACGTCGGTGGCCATCGCCACCATCATCTTGCGGTAGTTCTCCGCCTGCGCCTCGTCGCGCGAGTGGAAGGTGATGCCGGTGAGCTTGGTGACGCCGTCCACCACGTTCGCGACCTCGGCGCCGAAGCGCTCGCGCACCTCCTCGATCGAGGCGGAGGTGTCCTCGATGGTGTCGTGCAGCAGCGCCGCGCACAGCGTCTCGGTGTCCAGGCGCATGCCGGCGCAGATGCGCGCGACGCCCACCGGGTGCACGATGAAGTCCTCGCCCGACTTGCGTCGCTGCGCGGCATGGTGCTCGCAGGCGAACACGAACGCCGCCTCCACCCGTG
Source organism: Solirubrobacteraceae bacterium (assembly GCA_035569895.1). Taxonomy (GTDB): domain Bacteria; phylum Actinomycetota; class Thermoleophilia; order Solirubrobacterales; family Solirubrobacteraceae; genus Palsa-744. The sequence continues at coordinate 2,107 of DATMMB010000079.1, forward strand.
CGCGATCGATCTCGATTGCCGCGTCGGCGGCGTGCTCGGAGACGATCGCGAACAGGTCGTCGAGCAGCCGCCGCTCGAGCTCGCTCAGCTGTGGGCGGCCGAAGCCGGGAGACGCTGACGCATCCCCGTCTCGGCCAACGCCGCGGCCGAGGGCGGGAGGTGCTAGCGCATCCCCGTCTCGGCCAACGCCGGGAGACGCTTGCGCGTCCCCGTCTCGGCCGCCGGCGGCGGGAACAGGTGCGACTGAGCTGGGACGGGCGTCGGGCATGGGTTAAGGGTAGCCTCGTCCGGGGCGGCTGGCGTGCGCTCGCACGCCGGCTGGGCGTGGCGCAGCACCAGCCGCGGCTCAGTCACCCCGCGCCACTCGTTGACCTCCAGGGTGAAGCTGGCGTCCGCGGGGACACCGTCGCGCACCGGCAGCGTCGTGCCGCCGCCGAACGCGACCGCGGGGGCGCGCGCGCCGTCGGCGAGCACGGTGAAGCGCACGTGCCGGCCCTCCCCCATCGCGCGGCGCTCGGCGAAGCGCGCATCGCGCACCAGCAGCGACACGGCGGGGTTGGCAGAGCCGAACGGGGCGAGCGCCCGCAGCTCCTCGGCGAGCGCCATCCCCAGCTCCCCGCCCCCTACGATCGCGTCGACGCGCTCGGCGGGGACGAGCGCCGCCGGGCTCAACACCCGCTCGGCGTGCTCGGCGAACGCCGCGCCGAACGCCTCCAAGCGCTCGCGCTTGAGCTCGAGGCCCGCGGCCGCCCGGTGGCCGCCGTGGCGCACGAGGTGCCCGGCGCATCCGTTCAGCGCCGCCAGCAGGTCAAAGCCGGGGATCGAGCGGCCCGAGCCCCGGCCGCTGCCTCCCTCGAGCGCCACCAGCACAAACGGGCGGTGGTGGCGCTCGGCCAGCCGCGAGGCGACGATCCCGATCACGCCGGGATGCCAGCCCTCACCGGCTAGCACGTATCCGGTGCGCGGCCCGGCGGCGACCAGCTGGCGCTCGGCGTCGAACAGGATCCGCGTCTCTGTGTCGCGGCGCTCGCGGTTGGCGCGGTCGAGCTCGGCGGCGACTGTCTGCGCGCGCTCCGGATCGTCGGTCAGCAGCAGCTCGAGGCCGGCGTCGGCGCGACGCATCCGACCCACCGCGTTCAGGCGCGGAGCGAGCGCGAACGCCACGGTGCGCTCGTCGGGAATGGAGGCGCCCGCCCGCCCGCCGGCCCGTGCGACCGCCAGCAGCGCGCGCAGGCCCGGCTTGGCGGTCGCGGCGAGCGCGCGCAGACCGCGGCGCGCGAGCGCGCGGTTCTCCCCCACCAGCGGCACGACGTCGGCGATCGTGGCAAGCGCCACCAGGTCGAGGTCGTCGTCGGGACGGTATGGCGCCCGCCGGCCCGCACCGGCGCAGGGGGGCTGGGGCGCCAGCGAGCGTCCCGCCCCCTCCCAGAGGGCGAGCGCGAGCTTGTATGCCACGGCGGTCGCGCACAGGTCGGGGCAAGGGTAGCCGCACACGGCGGGGTGCACGATCGGCGCCCGCGGCAGCGCCCCGTCAGCGCGCGGGGCGTGATGATCGCTCACCACCACGTCGATGTCGAGCGCCCGCGCGAGCGCCACCTCCTCGACCGCCGTGATCCCGCAGTCGGCGGTGATCAGCAGGCGCGTGCCGCGGGCCGCGAGGCGCCGCACCGTGCCAGCGTTCAGCCCATATCCGTCGCTCGCCCGATCGGGCAGGTACCAGTCCACGTCGGCGCCGAGCGCGCGCAGCACACGCACAAGCACCGCCGTGGAGCTGATCCCGTCGACGTCGTAGTCGCCGTGGACGGTGATCCGCGCGCAGGCGCGCACATGTCTGAGGATCGTGGCGAGCGCCTCCTCGATCCCCTCGAACGCCGCCGGCGGGTGGCGCTCGTCGGCGTCGAGGAAGGCGCGTGCACGCACAGGGTCGGAAAGACCGCGGCGCACTAGCACCTGCGCCAGCGGCTCGCTCACGTCCAGCTCGCGCGCGATTCGCTGCACCTCGAGTTGCGGGCAGGGCGCGATCTCCAGACGGCGGGGGTGCACCATCGCCCGATCACCCTACGTGCCCGCCAGGACGGAACGGCGGACCGAGCGTTCGCGACCCAGGGTCGCCAACCGAGCCTACTCCGGCACGACTCCCCGCCTGATGCCCTCCGCATAGATCGCGGCCATCCCGAGCAGCGCGCCGGGCACCGCGTACAGCACGACCGCGATGTCGGTCGCCTTTTTCCCGGGGGTTTCGAGCGCGCCGACTTTGATGCTGTAGATCAGCGTGCCGATCACCACCGCGCCGAGCAGCGCGCCGACGAGCGCG
>DATMMB010000080.1:0-6227 GCA_035569895.1 Solirubrobacteraceae bacterium
ACATGGTCTTCACCGGAGAAACGTGCCGTCCCGAGACCATCTTTTGCGGCCGATTCGCAACGGGCTCGGTCTTTGGCACGCAACGACCGCGGCGCGCGCAACGGCTGCTGGCCACGGCTCGTTGTTCTTGGATGGCTGTGGCATCCGCCCCCCGCGCACCCCAGCGCCGCCACGCGCCGATGCTCGCCGGCGGCGCGCTCATCGCGGCGGCGGCCGTGCTGCTGCTGCTGGTGGTGGTGATGAGGGGAGGCACCAAGCAACGGGCGCCGGTGCCGGCCGCGGCGGGCACCCGCACGCTGTACGTCTCACCGCGCGGCACCGACGCGTCTGGGTGCGGGGCGCAGAGCGCGCCGTGCGGCTCCCTCGGGGCGGCCTACCTGGCGGCCGCGCCCGGCGACACGGTGCTGCTGGAGGGGGGCACCTACCCCGAACAGACGCTTGCAGGCGACCCGCGCAAGCGCGCGGCGGCGCACGTCACCTTCCGCCCCGCCACCGGCGCCGCGGTGAGCATCGCCGGGCCCACCTACATCTACGCCTCCCACCTCACGCTCGAAGACGTGCACGTGGGGGAACTAACGATCGGCAACTACAACCAGACGCCTGGGCGTCCCAACGCCACCGGCGTGACGCTGCGCGGCGTGGTGGGGCGCGACTTCGAGATCGACTCCGCCACCCACGTGCGCATGATCGGCGGCGGCTGGGGCCCCGACAGCGCCTGCGGGGGGCCGTACGGCGGCGACAACAACAGCATCCGCGACGTGACCGGCGTGGTGCCGAGCGACATCGTGATCGCGGGCGTGAGCATCCACGACGTGCAGTCGTACAACCTCGTGCAGTGCCACATCGAGGGGCTTGCGATCTTCGCCGGCCACGACGTGACGGTGGCCGACTCGCGCTTCTGGGGGAACTCGGTGTACGACGTGTTCGTGCAGGCCAACAGCGGCCCGATCTCCGACATCGCCTTCAAGCGCAACTGGATGGCGACGCCGGTCGGGGTGAACGGCGTGGAGAACGGCACCGTGATCGGCTTCTCGGCGATCACCGCGAACGTGCTCGTCGAAGACAACCGCTTCAACTACGTGATCTCGCTCGACGACGACGGCCTGAACCCGGTGTACTCCAACTTCGAGCTGATCGGCAACGTCGGCGTGCTCCCCTACGCCGGCTGCACGCTGCGCGGGATCACATGGGTGGGCAACGTCTGGCGCAACGGCGCCTGCTCTGTGAGCGACATCGACCTGCGCGGGGCGGCGCTGCCCTACCGCGACCCGGTCAACGGCCCGGCGCTCGACTACTCGCTGACGCGGCGGTTTTGAGGGCCGGCCCGCGGTTCCTCACGCCAGCACGAGATCGAGCAGCGCGTCGTGGCGGGCCCGCCAGGAGTTGCGCTCGATGAACGCGTGGCGACTCGCCTCAGCGGCGCGGCCGCGGGTGAGCGCGGCCCGCACCGCCCGCACGTAGTCGCCGTGGGGCGCTTCGCCGCGGGGGGTGTCATCGCGGAGGGTGTCGCCGCGGGGGGTGTCGCCGCGGGGAGTGTCGCCGCGGGGAGTGTCGCCGCGGGGAGTGTCGCCGCGGGGGGTGTCGCCGCGGGGAGTGTCGCCGCGGGGGGTGTCGCCGCGCGCGGGGTCGCCCTCCTGGGCGTTTGCTGCACCGCCGCCCGCAGGGGCCACCAGCTCGATGCTCGGGTGCACGCCGCGCACCGGCGGCAGGTCGGTGGCGACGACGGGCAGGCCGGCGGCGAGGTACTCGTACAGCTTCAGCGGGCTCATCGCGCGCGTCAGCGGCAGGTCGCGGTGCACGAGCAGCCCGGCGTCGGCGGCGCGTGTCAGCGCGATCAGCTCCGCGCGCGGCAGCGGCGGGCGGATGCAGATGTTGGGCTCGGCGCGCAGCGGCGCGAGGTGTTCCTCGGCGAGCAGCGGCCCGACGAGCACGACACTCGCCTCCGGCAAGGCGCGCGCGAGCCCCAGCAGCGCGGGCACGTCGAGCCGCTCGTCGAGGCTGCCGGTGTACAGCAACAGCGGCCGGGGCAGCTCCCGCGCCCACGCGGGCGGCGGCGCCAGCGCGCCGCGCCACTCCTCGGGGTCGACGCCGTTGGGCAGCACCGCGCTCCCGCCGGCCGGCGCGATCTGCGCGAGCGCCGCCTCCGACACCGCGCACACGCGCCGCGCGCGGGCGCGCACAAACGAGAAGCTCTCCGCGTACGCCGGCCACCACCGGCGGTGGGGCTCGTACGACAGCCAGTCGTCGGTCGCGAAGAACGTCACCGAGCCGGCCCAGTCGAAGTCGGCGAAGCCGGCGAGCAGCGGGTTGGCGACGATCACCGCCGGCTCGCGCAGCCCCATGCGCCGCGCCTCGCGCCCCAGCGCGCGATCGAGCGCGGCGCACGCGCGGCGCACGCCGCCGATCCTCGTCGGGTAGTCCCGGCGCAGGCGCGTCGGGCGCAGCAGGCGCGCGCCCTCGCCCGCCGGGAAGGTGGCGGCGCGGCCGGCCATCCCCACCTGGACGTCGCGCACCACTCGCGCCGGCAGGCTGCGCACGAGGTCGCACACCAGCAGCCGCCGCACGCGCTCGTGCCGCAGCAGCCCGCGCGCCAGGCGGTCCTCGGTGCCAAACCAGCCGCGGTCGGCCGCCGCCTGCCAGCTCAGGTAGGAGAAGCAGAACACCACGTCGCCCTCGCCGGGGAGCGTCCCCGCGGGCCTGTCGCCGGGGAGCGGCCCCTCGGGCATCTCGCCCGGGAGCGTTCCTGCGGGCACCGCCGCGCGACCCGGGTCGATGCCGGGCGCGATGGGGAGCGCGGCGAGGGTAATGGACACCACTGAAGTTACGTTGCGCACACCCCACCGCTTGCGCTGCCGCGCGCTCCCTCAGCTCGCGCTCGGCGTCCGCACCGCGCCGGGCGACCCGCCCCTCCTCCCTCCCCCCCTCCCGCAAAGACCACCGCGCGAGACACGTTCATTCGGGGACCCCGCATGTCGCGCGACTCCTTCAACGAGGCAACGATCAGCGGCGTGCGCTGGGTGATGCTCAGCCGCGTGGTGGGCGAAACGTTCGCGTTCGTCTGCATCGTGCTGCTCGCGCGGCTGGTGTCGCCGGCCGAGTTCGGGCACGCGGCGGTCGCGTTGATCTTCGTGCCGCTCGCGGGGATCCTCACGTTCGAGGGGTTCGCCTCAGCGCTCGTGCAGCGCGAGACGATCGACGAGAGCCACCGCCAGGTCGCGACGCTGATGAGCCTGCTCGGCGGTCTCGTCCTGACGCTGCTCGTGCTCGCGCTCACGCCGATCGCGTGGCGGCCGATCTTCGGCGCGCAGACCGCGGGGCTGATCGCGCTCGTGTCGCCGGTGTTCCTGATCGCCTCCTTCGGCACCGTCTCGCGCGCGATGCTGTGGCGCAAGCTCGACTTCCGGCGGATGAGCCTGATCGAAGTGGCCGCCACCGCCGTCGGCAACGTGATCCCGGTCGGCCTCGCGCTCGCGGGCTTCGGCGCCACCGCGATCGTGGTGGGGGCGCTCGCGCAGACCGCGCTCACCTCGGTGCTGCTGTTCGCCGCGTCGCCGTTCCCGCTGCCGCGCTGGCACTGGCGCTCGCAGCGCGACATCGGCGGCTTCGGGATCGCCGCCGCGCTCGCGGGCCTGGTCGACGTGCTGTTCCGCAACGCCGGCTACGGGATCCTCGCCGCGCAGCTGCCCGCGGCGCAGGTGGGGATCTACTACCGCGCCTTCAACCTCGGCGTGATCTACCAGGAAAAGCTCTCCTCGGTGATGATGCAACTCGCCTTCCCGGTGTACTCGCGCACCGAGAGCCGCGCGGAGATGCGGGCTTTGCACGAGCGCGCCTCGCGCGTGCACGCCGCCGTGATCTTCCCGCTGCTCGCGTCCTTGATCGTGCTCGGGCCGGTGCTGATCCCGTTCGTGCTCGGCCCCGCGTGGACGCCGTCGGTGCGCCCCGCGCAGATCCTCGCGGTGGCGGGGATGGTGGCGGCGGTGCTCACCGGCTACCCGCAGGTGATGCTCGCCGTCGGGCGCCCCCGCGCGCTGCTGCACTTCAACGTCGGCATGCTCGCGGTGTACGCCGTGGCGATCGCGCTCGCCGCCCAGCACGGCCTGATCGCCGTCTCCAGCGCCGTGGTCGTCGTCTACCTGATTATCCTCGTCGGGGTCTACCGCTTCCTCTTGCAGCGCCACATCGGCATCTCGGTGGGGCGGCTGCTCCCCGAGATCGGCCCGGCGGTCGCCGGTTGCCTCGCGCTCGCGGCGGTGGGCGAGCCGTTGCGCCACCTGCTCGAACCGCGGCTGGGCGGCTTCGCGGTGCTCGCGATCACCGGCTGCGCCGGCCTTTTCGCCTACTGCCTCGCGTTGCGGCTGGTGTCGCGCGCGACCTGGACGGACCTGCGCACGCTCGCCGCGCTGGTGTTCGCGCCGTTGCCGATGCCGCGCGCGCTCAGGCGTCGAGCCGCCGGAGCACCCGCGCCGGCGACCCAACCGTGACGCACCGCGGCGGCACGTCCTCGCGGACGACCGAGCCCGCGCCCACCACCGCACCCTTGCCGATCCTCACGCCGGGCAGCAGCACGACGTTCTGACCCAGCCACGCGCCGTCTTCGACCACCACCGGGCGCAGGTCCTCGATCGGCTGGTCGAGGACCGCGCGGTCGGCCCGCTCGAAGCCGTGGCGGTGGTCGGCGATGTACACGTTGCGCGCGAACAGCACCGCTTCGCCGATGCTCACGCTCACCGCCGCCGACAGCACGCAGTAGCCGGCGATCGAGGTGCGGTCGCCGATCTCGATGCGCCCGGCGGCGGCACCCTCGAGCTCGTGCGTGAGCAGCCAGCAGCCGGGTCCGAAGTACACGTGGTCCCCGATCGCGATCCGCTCGGTGCCCTGCAACTGCGCGGGCAGCGAGATCCGGCTGCGCGGCCCGAAGCTCTCGAACGACGAGCGCACCGCAAGCGAGAACGCGCGGTCGCGCGCGTCGCGGTAGAGGGTGTGGAGTGCCGCGACGTTCATCGCATACGGGTGCCAAGGCTGGACATGTGTCTATCGAAACAAGAGGGGTGCATGTATGTATTCATTTTAAAAAAGGTGTGCGCTATTGCGCACGCCTTTTTCATTGTCTATATACACACACGCACCCTCACTCGAAGGGAGGCGGTGCAAAGCCGGTGACCACCGCGAACGCCCGCCGCTGTGCCCGCATCCCGTGGCGCAGGGCAAGCGCGGCGCGGATCGCGGCGGCGCGCACGCGCCGGTAATGCTTGCGCGCAAACAGCAGCTTCGCGTAGCTGAGCTGCGCCACCAGGTCGGGGCGGGCGGTGGGCGTGTTGTGGTGCACGACCGCCATCTGCGGCAGGTGGCGCACATCCCAGCCGGCGGCGCGCGCGCGGTAGCACCAGTCGGTCTCCTCGGAATACAGGAAGAAGCGCTCGTCGAGGCCGCCGATCTGCGCCACCACCTCGGCGCGGGCGATCAGGAAGGCGCCCACCAGCCAGTCCGCCGAGCGCTCTTCGCGGTAGCGCGCGGCGTTGCGCTCCTCCTCGCCCCAGCGGCGCAGCCCGGGCAGCCCGCCCGGGGCGAGCGCCTCGCCGAACGCGCGCAGCGGCGAGGGGTAGCGGCGGATCGAATACTGCAGCTCGCCCTCGCCGCCCCGCTGGATCACGCTCGCGACCCCCACCCGCGGGCGCGCGTCGAGCAGGGCGATCAGCTCGGCGAACGTGCCGGAGGCGATCTCCACGTCGGGGTTGAGCAGCAGCACGTAGCGCCCGCGCGCGAGCGCCAGCGCGAGGTTGTTGGCGGCGGCGAAGCCGACGTTGGCGGCGCGCAGCAGCTGCACGTCGGGGAAGCGCCGCTCGATCGCCTCCGGGGTGTCGTCGCTGGAGCCGCTGTCCACCACCAGCCACTGCACCGCCACCCCGTCCGCCGCCGCCCGCGCCGAGGCGAGCGTCGCGAGCGCGAGCTCGGTGCGGTTGTGCGTGACGACGATCGCGCTGAGGTCGGGGCGGGAGTCGCCTGCCGCCGGTGACCGTCCGTTCAGAGGGCGGCCGGCGGGGGTGTTGCCTTTGCTTTTTGTACCCAAACCATTCATTTTATGAAATGGTGGAGAGGTCAGAGTCGCGCCGGCGCGAGCGCGCGCCGCACCCGCGCGCGCAGCTCGCGGCGCATGAAGCGGCGCAGCTCCGGGTCCTCCACCGGCGCGGTGGAGCCGAGCGCGGCGCGCAGGTAGCCGTATAGGA
>DATMMB010000081.1:0-5979 GCA_035569895.1 Solirubrobacteraceae bacterium
TCCACCGAGGTGGCGCTTACCTACCAGATGGGGTGATTGTGCCGGCGGCGCCGTAAAGGCGGGCGGCTGTGCCTGCTTGCCGCGAGCGCCTTCGGCGCACGCGAGGCGCTCTCCGGCTCGGGGGCGAGCCCTGTGGTGGCACAACGGGGGGACACCGACTCGCCTCATCGCGGGCTGTAGCGCCCCGGCCCCCGTCGCGCGGCCGGCACCGACCTCTTGGCTGGGCGCCACGACAGCCGGGAGCACGGCGATCCGCGCCATTCCGCCGCTACCGGCCTGCCAGCGACGTCGCCATCTCGGGTAGTAGCATCGGCTGTGTGCATAGCTGGATTTGGTTTGTGTTCCTCGGACTGGTGCTGATCAAGCTGCCGATTGCCGCCTACATGCTGTGGGTGCCGTTCCGTTCCGACGCCGCGCTCGAGTCGCTCGCCGCCCCCCAGCCCGACTCCTCCGAGGAAGACGAGGGCGGTGCCAAGACGCCGCCGGGGGGTGCCAAGACGCCGCCCGGCGACCATCGCCACCGCCGACCCCGCCGACCCGGGCGCGGCCGTGGCCCCCGGCGCGGGCCGCACGGCGGCGCCTTCGGCGGTGACGGGCCGGCGATCCCCGCACCCGCGCGGGTGCGGATCGGGCGGCGGCGCCCTGCACGCGTGGCGGCACACCGCTAGCGACGCCCTCAGCACGGGCCGCAGGCGGCTCGTGCTTGCTGCTGCTGCTGTCTCCTACCGCCTGCGGTGGCGCTTGCGCTGCTGCTTGGCCGCTTTTGCCTGCGCGCGGCGTTTGCGCAGCTTGCCCTCAGGGTTGCGGGTGCCGCCGGTGACGAACCCCTCCACCACCGGCGCCACCGAGCGCGCGTTGCGCACGATCACGAACGCGATCCCGCCGAGCAGCAGCAACGCGAGCACCAGCGCGGCGACCAGCGAGCCGTTCACGCCCCCGCCGGTTTCCGCGGCGGTCGTCGCGGTGGTTGCCGTCGCCGCCGCGCTGCCGGCCGGGGCGACTTTAACGTTCGGAGCGGGCGCGGTTTTCACCGCGGCGCCGCCGTGCGCGACTTTGATCTTCGGGAGCGTGGCGCCCTTCCCGACGGCGGGCGCCGGTTTGGCGGCCCCCGTGGCGGCCGGGGCGGCGCCGCCGAAGAGGTTCTGGGCGGCGGCGCTTCCCGCGAGCATCACCGCGCACAGCAGCAGCAAGAGCGCGAGCGCGGCACCGGTCCTCACCGCCGTGTGTGCCAGTCCGGTGTCGGCGCTCGAACGCATCGAGCGCCGAGCATAGCGCTCGAGGGGCTGGACGCAATGGGGATGCGAGCGAAGCGAGAGTCTCCCGGCTTCGTTCAGCGAGCGCTCCGCGGTAGGACTTATCCAACAGACGCTCCAGCGGCCCGCGCGGACGCCTGGAGCCATACAATGCCCAGCCGATGGCACCCAAGCAGCGGCAGATCCGGATCGAGCAGCGCGGCGCCGCCGACGCGATCCAGGCGCTCGAGCAGCGCAGCGACGAGGAACTCGAGGCGGAGACGAAGTATAAGTCAGCGGCGCTGGCGATCCTCGGCGCGCGCGCCGCCGAGCGCTTCGACGCCGAGCAGGCGCGCGCCTACTTCCAGCGGGCGATCGCCGCCGCGCGCCCGCAGGAGCGGATGCAGCTGCGGCGCATGGCCGACGCCTCGCTGGCGCTCGCCGAGCGCCGGCCGAGCGACCTGCGCGACGCCGTCGAGCGGCTCGGCCAGGCGCCGCCGAGCGGCCGTCAGATGCTGGCGCTGCGGGTGATGGGCCTACTGCTGCCGCCCGCTTCCGCCGGGATCCTCGCGCGCCTGCGCGGGATCCTTCTGATCCTCGCGCTGGTGGTGGTGCTGCTCGCCGTCGGTCTCGGGATCGTCGAGCTGGTGTCGCTCCCATTCGGCGGGCTCGGCCTCGCCCCCGGCGTGCTGCTCGGGCTGTTCGTCGCGATCTCCGGGGTGGCGATCGCGGCGGTGATCGGCAAACGCCGCCGCGACCGCGCGCTTGCGGCTGGCCGCGGCGACAAGAGCTGAGCTCAGCCTTCCGAAAGCGTCGCTCTGCCGATCACCACCGGGCGCACCGGCTGGCCGTCGCCCGGTGGGACGGTGGGGAGCTTGGCGATCGCTTCCACCCCCGCCATGCTCCCCACCACGCTTCCCACCAGCGCATACTGCGGCGGGAGTTCGGTTTCGCGCGTGGTGACGATGAAGAACTGGCTTCCCGACGCCCCCGAGGGGTCGGTGGCGGTCTTCGCCATCGCCACCGTCCCGAGCGTGTAGCGCAGATCGGCGGGCGGGGGCTCGACGATCGTATAGCCGGGCCCTCCCGAGCCGTCGCCGTTGGGGTCGCCTCCCTGGATCACGAAGTTGGCGGCGACGCGGTGGAAGGTGAGATCGTTATAGAAGCCGCGCCTCACCAGGTAGGCAAACGAGGCGGTCGTGCGTGGCGCGCGCGCCACGTCGAGGCGGATCGCGATCGTCCCGCAGTTGGTGGCGAGCGTCACCACGTAGCGCTTCGCCGGATCGAGCCTGCCGACCGGCCGCGGAACGTGCTGGGGCCCGCGCGGCGCCGGCTCGCGCACCCGTTCGCAATCGTCGCCGGAGCCGCCCGCCGCCGAAGCGCCGGCGGCGCTCCCGTTCGCCGCACCGATCTTGCCGGCCGTGCCCGTGCCGCAGGCGGCGAGCGTGAGCATCGCGACGCACCCAATCGCGCCGGTCGCGCAGCGGCTCACCATTCTGGGATCTCAGGCCGGCCGAGTGGCACAACCGCCAGCTTAAATGCGCGCGACCCCTCGCATGCGCACTCTTCGCGCAATCTTAATCTGACAGGGTCAATACGCTGCCCAGTGAGATCGCCCGCGGGCGATCTCGTCCGCCGCTCGTCACCGGCCCCCGGCAGGAGCGGCCACCTTTCACCATGAGCACACCAATCCGCCTGATCGTCAACCCCGCCGCCGGCGGCGGCCGCGCCGGGCGCCTCGCGCCGGCCGTCATGGACACGCTGCGGGCACATGGCCTGACGGTACGCCGCGAGGACACGCGCAACCTGCTGCACGCACGCGAGCTGGCGCTGGAGGCCGCGCGCGCGGGCGAGACGCCGGTGACGCTCGGCGGCGACGGCCTCGCGGGGGCCGCCGCCGACGCGCTGCGCGCCGTGCCGGCGGCCGTGTTCGGGGTGCTGCCGGGCGGGCGCGGCAACGACCTCGCGCGCGTGCTCGGGATCGGGCAGGACCCGGTTGCGGCGTGCACCACGATCGCCGGCGGAGTGGCGCGCGCGCTCGACCTCGGCGTGGTGGGCGAGCTGACGTTCGTGGGGATCGCCAGCTGCGGCTTTGACTCCGTCGCCAACCGGATCGCCAACGAAGCGCCCTCGTGGCTGGGCAACCTCGTCTACGCTTACGGCGCGCTGCGGGCGCTGCTCGCCTGGAAGCCGGCCACGTTCGAGCTGGTGCTCGACGGCAAGCGGCACACGTTCACCGGCTACAGCGTCGGCGCGGCCAACTCGAAGGCGTACGGCGGCGGCATGCACGCGGCGCCCGACGCGCTGCTCGACGACGGGCTGCTGGACGTCCCCTACTGCGAGCAGATCTCCAAGCTGCGCTTCCTCACGAGGATTCTGCCGAAGATCTTCAAAGGCACGCACGTGCGCGAGCCGTCGGTGCACGTGCTCCGCGGTCGCGACCTCGAGATCTCCGCTGACCGCCCCTTCACGCTGTACGCCGACGGCGACCCGATCGGCGAGCTGCCGGTGCGCGTCGGCGTCCTGCCGCACGCCGTACGGGTGCTGGTGCCGGCCGACAGCCCGTTGGGCGCGGAGGACAGAGAGGCGCAGACACCCGCGCGGAGGGACGACGTTGGCACTGGCGCGGGCGCTGCCGCGAGCGCCTTGCCCGGCGAGCCGTGAGCGGTCAGCTCGCGCCCAAGCTCGCGATCGCGCGGGCGGCCGGCGCGCTCTCGCGGCTGCGCGGCGGCGGCGCCACGAGCGTGCCGGGCAAGGTGCTGATCCGCCTACAGCCAGACGCGATCGGCTTGCTCGGCGCGCGGCTGGCGCGCGGCAGCGTGTTGATCTCCGCTACCAACGGCAAGACCACCACCGCCGCGATGGCCGCCTCGATCCTCGAGCGCGCGGGCGTACCGCTCGTGCACAACCGCGCCGGCGCCAACATGGCCGGAGGGATCGCCTCGACGCTGCTCGCCGCCGCGCACGGCCGCGCGGCGATCGACGGCGAGCTGGGGTTGTTCGAGGCAGACGAGCTCTGGCTGGCACAGCTCGTCGCGCAGCTGCGCCCGCGCGCGATCCTGCTGTGCAATCTCTTCCGCGACCAGCTCGACCGCTACGGGGAGCTCGAGACGATCGCCGAGCGTTGGGCGCAGACGGTCGGCGCGGGTCCCGGTCGCGACGCGCGGCTCGTGCTGAACGCCGACGATCCGCTCGTCGCCGATCTCGGCCGCGAGCGCCTCGCCGCGAGCGACGGCGGCACAGGGGGCGACGCCACGGGGAGCGACCTCGGCGCAGGTGTCGTGTGCTTCGGCGTGGACGACCACTCCCTCGCCCTCCCCCACATGGCACACGCCGCCGACGCCAAGCACTGCCGCAACTGTGGTGCTCCGTACGTCTTCGACGCCGTCTATCTCGGCCACCTCGGCCACTACCGCTGCCCCTCCTGCGGCCGGGCACGACCGACGCCGGTGGTGCGCGCCACCAACGTGCGGCTGGAAGGGGTGCGCGCGGCGCGCTTCGCCCTGCACACTCCCGCCGGCGCGGCCGACGTCGCGCTGCCCCTCCCCGGCCTTTACAACGTCTACAACGCGCTCGCCGCCGCCGCGCTCGGCTGCGCGCTGGAGGTGCCGCTGGCGACGATCGTCGCCGGCCTGGAGTCCACGCAGGCGGCATTCGGACGCGCCGAGAGCGTCGCCCTCGCCGTGCCCACCGCCAATGGCGCGCCCGCCCATCGAGAGCTTCGCATCCTGCTCGTCAAGAACCCCGCCGGCGCCAACGAGGTGCTGCGCACGCTCGCGCTGGAGCCGGGCGAGCACGACCTGCTTGGCGTGCTCAACGATGAGCTCGCCGACGGCCGCGACGTGTCGTGGGTATGGGACGCCGACTTCGAGTTGCTCGCCGGGCGCGTGCGGGTGGCGACGTGCAGCGGCAGTCGCGCTGCAGAGCTGGCCGTGCGGCTCAAGTACGCGGGCGTCGAGCCCGAGCGCATCTACGTGCAGCCCGATCTCGCCGCCGCCCTGTCCGCTGCACAGGCCGATGGGCAACCCGGTGGGGCACCGCTGTATGCGCTGCCGACCTACACCGCGATGCTCGCGCTGCGCGACCTTCTGGCCGCACACGGCGCGACCGGGAGCGCGCTCACATGAGCAGCACAAGCTCCCCACCCGGCTTCTCCTTCCCCACGCTGCGCGTCTGCGCGCTCTACCCCGATCTGCTGAACATCTACGCCGACCGCGGCAATCTACTCGTGCTCGAGCGCCGTTGCGCGTGGCGCGGGATCGGCTTTCGGCTGACGGCGTGCGGCCTCGGTGAGCAGCTTGACGGCGACGCCCACGACCTCTTCTATCTCGGCGGCGGCCAAGACCGCGATCAGGTGCTATGCGCGGAGGATCTGCTGAGGACCAAGCGCGACGCGCTGCACGCAGCAGCCGCACGAGGCGCGATCGTGCTCGGCATCTGCGGCGGCTACCAACTCCTCGGGCGCACCTACGAGCTCGGCCCGGGCGAGGAGCTGCCGGGCGTCGGCCTGCTCGACGTGCGCACGGTACGCGAGGATGGCCCACGACTGATCGGAAACGTGGCGATCGAGGTGGCGCTCAACGGCAGCGAGAAGGAGGTGCTGGCGGGCTTCGAGAACCACGGCGGGCGCACGTACCTCGGCGCGGGCCAGGCGCCGCTCGGGCGCGTGCTCAGGGGCTGCGGCAACGACGGGCGCAGCGGCTTCGAGGGAGCACGCAGCGGCAACACGATCGGCACCTACCTGCAC
>DATMMB010000082.1:0-2630 GCA_035569895.1 Solirubrobacteraceae bacterium
GGTGGTCATGGTTACAAGGAAATCCACGATGCCTCCGTGACGGAACTATCCGTGAGCCGGGGAATTTCGAAGCAACCCTCGAACGAGTTGTTTGTTAGCTCAATGCAGCCAGGATTTGCTGTGCCAAAGGTGCGGCTGACGCGGGGTTCTGGCGCGTGTACAGATCGCGGTCCACGACCGTATAGGGCTTCCCGATTACGCGTCGCGTGAAGTCCACACCCAACGTGATTATCGTCCTCCACAGCACACCTGGCTTTTGCACGCAGTCCCACCGCGTCCTCTTCGTCATTGGTGTAGGTCGCAACCCTGTAGCGGGCGAACGGTGAAACGCCCTTACGGCGGGTGGCCCGAATGGCGACGGGCGCGCGGTACACAATGGCCAGCGGCTCGCCAGAGGCAAGCGCTGCGGTCAACCTGCCCTCTCGTGCGCGGCGCCGAGGAGCGTGGCGTACGCGACGCCACCCTCGCAGCGGCCGATCTGCGCCTAGGCATCCCGATGGCGCAGGGAATCGCCTCGCTCAACGTGGTCCCACTCGATCGCCTGGGCGGCGACGTCTGGCGCTCTCCAGTAGCTCCTGACGAGCCGACACTCGGCCAGGCGACCGGGCGGGTTGCCAGGGAACAGGCGCATCGCTAGTGCACCGCCGTCGTCATCGAATCAATATGACGCACGTGCGTCCAATGTGGCATGGGATGGCGGCGGATGGTGGTGGAGCTGACGGCGAAGCAGCGGCGCGAGTTGGAGCACCTAGGGAAGCTCTGCGTAAGTCGCTCGACGTGGTAGAAGGCGTGTACATCGAGCGACGGCGTGGGGAGGTTGGGGATGGCTGAGCAGCGGACGTTCGCCGGGATCGCGTGGAGCCAGAAGGGGAAAGTGACCCGGCGGGAGCAGTTCCTCGCCGAGATGGATGCCGTGATCCCTTGGGCCGCGCTGCTCGCGTTGATCGAGCCCTACTATCCGCAGGCCGGGCGGGGGCGACAGCCGCTGGGGCTGGAGAAGATGCTGCGCATCTACTTCCTGCAGCAGTGGTTCAATCTCTCCGACCCGCAAGCGGAGGATGCCATCTATGACAGCGAGGCGATGCGGCGGTTCGCCCGGGTCGAACTCGGGGACGACGTGGTGCCCGACGAGACGACGATCCTGCGCTTCCGCCACCTGCTCGAGCAGCACCGCCTGACCGCCGCGATCTTCGAGGCGGTCAAGGAGCTGCTGACCGCGAAGCGGTTGCTGCTCAAGAGCGGGACCATCGTCGACGCGACGATCATCGCCGCGCCCAGCTCGACGAAGAATGCGGCCCAGGCGCGCGATCCCGAGATGAAGCAGACGCGGAAGGGGAACGCGTGGCATTTCGGGATGAAGCTGCATGTGGGGACGGACCTGAAGGGCCGCGTCCACAGTCTGACCGCCACCCATGCGGGCGTCGCCGACATCACGCAGCTGCCGCAGCTGCTGCATGGTGAGGAGCAGGTGCTCTACGGCGACCAGGCGTACTGGAAGGAAGCGGATCGGCAGGCCCTGGAGGCCCAGGGCGTGCGGTATCGGGTGAATCGGCGCGCCACCGCGCCGCACCGGCCGCTGACCGCGCGCTGGCGCGCGATCAATCGAGCGCGGTCCCGGACCCGCGCCCGTGGCGAGCACCCATTCCATGTAGTCAAGCGGCTGTGGGGATTCGCCAAGGTCCGCTACCGCGGCATCGCAAAGAACCTGGCGCGCGCCTTCAGCCTGTTCGCGCTGGCGAACCTCTACGCGGTCCGCCGCCAGTTGCTGCCACCGCAGGCGAGGTGCGTCCTGTGAGTCCCAAGACCCGAGCCGGATCGGTCCCGCGGGGCTCGCGGGCTGTGATGGCGAGCCCGACTCCCGGTCCACCGGGCCCTCCTTCATGATCCAGCCAACTATGAGCCTCTGCGCAGCCACCTGTGCAGAGCTTCCCTAGTGGCCGAGACCAGCGCGGACGCGGTCGTCGTCGGCTCGGCCCTCGCCGGCCTGGTCGCTGCGGCGATCCTCACGCGACACGGCAAGCGCGTCGTCGTCCTGGAGCACGCCGACACGGTCGGCGGGCGCGGTGGATCGGTGCCGACCGCCGGCGGGTACTGGATCGACTTCGGCAACCGCGACGGACACGACGTCGGCGACTGCCAGTTCCCGTGGCAGCACGGCGTCGACGCCGCCCGCGAGGCCGGCGTGACCGTCGCGCTGCGCCGCGTGGAGCGCCCGCTACGCGTGCACCGCATCCCCGACGGCACCGTGATCGACGCCGGCAACTGGAGCGGCGAGGGGTTCCTCGCGACCGCGCGGGATCTCTTCGAATGTCCGCCCGACGGCATCGCCGAGCTGGCCGCGACGCTGGGACGTCTGCGCAGCGCATCGCCGGCGGAGGTCGAGGCGGCGATCCCTCAGACCCTCGGCAGCTGGAGCGCCGCCCACGTCACGCATCCCGGCGTGCGTCGCGCGCTGCTTCTCCTCGCGACGGTGATCTTCCACCCGCGTCCGGAGGAGGCTTCCGTCGGCCGGTTGATGGAGTTCCTGCAGCGCGCACGGACCGGCCCGTTCCTGGCCGACGACGACGAGGTCGGCGGCATGCAGGGCGTCGTCGAGCCCTTCGCACGTGCCGTGCGCGCCGGCGGCGGCG
>DATMMB010000083.1:0-7855 GCA_035569895.1 Solirubrobacteraceae bacterium
TCGGGGGTTTTTTCAAACTTCGCAACCACCCGGCCCGTGGTTTCGTTGCCTTCGACGGTGCCTTTGACGCGCACGGTGACGCCATACCGTTCAGATTCGGCGTTGAGATAGATCGTGTATGGCTGGCTGGTGATCTGGCCGGATTCGGAGCCGCCGGATTCGGATTCGCCGAGGTAGATGTTGCCCTTCAGCGATTCCGGCGGCAGGTCGGGCACGTTGATCGTGACCGTGCCGATTTTCGAGCCGTACGGGCAGGTGGCTTTGTTGCGCGTCCCGAGGCCGATCTGCGAGCGCCTGCAAGCTTCGAGGCCGTGAGCGGCGGACGGGTTGAGCGTCATCCCTTCGGGGAGCGTGACGATCGCGTTGTCGAGCTGCGAGGAGTCGATGTCTTTTTCTTCGGCGCCGGTGGCGTGCGGCACCGTCAGCGTAGTCGTCATGCCGGTCGGCTGGTCGGACTGAGTGGTTTCGGTCGTCAGCGAGAAGGTTGGTTCGAAGGGCACGGGCAGGAAGGGCGATTCGAGCGTGCAGCCTTTGGTGCCGACCGGCGCGATGTATTCCCTCGAGGCCACATGGCCTTCGAGTGAGGTGAGCGTGACCTTGTTCAGTGTCGCAGCACCTGCGCCCGCACAGTGGCTGGGGTTGGTGATGAAGCCACCCTGTTTGGTGGTGCCGATGTTGCCGAACAGAGTCAGGCGCGAGGAGATCACCGGCAGCGTCGGCGAGACGTTGATTTCGTAGTAGTTATGGTAATTGCCTTGATCAGTCCCGGCAGGTTCCTTTGCCCATTCCACGTGGCCTTCGATAAAAGTATGGGCGTAGTACTGTTCTTTTTCTAGTTTTTCTTCCAGCCCAGGGAAGGCTTTTAGTGGATGGCCACCTTCTACAAAAGCTTTTTTTAGCTCGGCTTCTGTGAGATATTTAGGGAGTTTCAGCGCAACCCCAAAGTCCGAAGCAAGGCCATTGGGCTGCACGAGGTTGTAGACGGTGCCCTTAACTTCTTCGTCTACGAATACTTTAGGGGCAAGTTCAAGCGCGACGAGGACTTTGTTTTCGCCGATTTCCGTGCCTTCTTTTTCTCCGTTGTTTTCTGTGCATGTTGGTTCAAGGTAGAGACCCTTACCCGGAAGGAACGGCTCTTCTTCTCCAAATTCGGCTAGGGAGCACTTTTCCACAGCCTCCGGGTTGGTGCTCACGCCGGGACCAACATCAGTGCGAACGTGCGTGAGCAGCGCCAACGGCACTTCCTGACCAGGTTCACCCACGCTGGCGACCTTAAATTCGGTGACCCCAAACGGAGGATGCCCCGCTGCCTGCGTGTAGCCTTCTTTTTCGGCTTTCGCTATTTCTTCGGCAGGGGTGGCGCCAGGAGGAGCTTTGTTGCACGCCTTGAATCCTTCTTTGCAGTTCCCCGCAAAGAGGCTTTCGACGCTCAGCGCTTCCGCGGCCTGCGAGCTGGGCGCAAGCACGCCAAGGCCCGCACACGCGAGCAGCACGACAAGCCAAATCCGGGGCGACCGTACCGCCACGTCAGTGCAGAACCTCATGTCAATCCTCCCTCGTGTCACAGGGCATCCTTTGCCTGAGAACACCCAGTCTATACCGAGGTTGCGCAGACCTTAAGCAACTTTTCGCCCAGCCCCGCCCGCTCCGTAGTTCCCCGCCGGCGGAATCGGCCCGCATAGCCGCTCCGCGACGGGGCCGCGCGGCTACGCGGCTACGGGCCGATTCGGGCGGAATGGGGCCGCATAGCTGCCCCCAACAGGCCGTACGGGGGCTCGAAATTGCGCTACCCCGGCACCGTGCCGCAGCGACGACGCCGTCAGACCACGCGGCTACGCGGCCCCGGGCCGCGGCTGCGGCGTGGTCAGCGGCGCCGCCTCCTCGCGCGCGATCGCGAGCGCCTCCTCCAAGCGCTTGCCGCCGGAGCGGTCGACGAGCGGCTGGATCAGCATCCGCAGCGGCAGCACAGCGCCGACCCAGCCAGGCGCCACCACGCGCCGGGAGCGGCGCTCGACGCCGCGCTCGATCGCGTCGAGGGCGCGTGCGAGCGGGACGGGTTTGACGAGCGCCCGGCGCAGGCGCGACGCCTGCTCGACCGCCCTCGTGTCCACGCCGCGGCGCACCATGTCGGTGTCGATGAAGCCGAAGTACGCCACCCCCACCCGGGCGCCCGTGTGGCGCAGCTCGATCCGCAGTGTGTCGCCGAGCGCCTCGACCCCGGCCTTGGCGGCACCGTAGGCGCCCAGCATCGGCCCGTGCAGCGCTGCCGCGGCCGAGGCGATCGGCAGCGCGTAGCCACCGGGGTGGGCGATGTGCGGGCCGGCGGCGCGCAGCGTGTAGTAGACGCCGAGCAGGTTGACCGCGATCGTGCGCTCGAAGATCGCCGGGTCGCCCCCGATCAGCGGCAGCTGCGCAGCGACGCCGGCGTTGGCGATCGCCACATCGAGACCGCCGAGCCGCTCGGCGGCGCCCGCCACCGCCCGCTCCACCTGCGCACGGTCGGCGACGTCGCACTCATACCAGGGGGCGTCGCCGCATTCGGCCGCCACCTCGGCGAGCAGCTCGGGCTCGATTCCTGCGAGCGCCACCCGCGAGCCGCGCGCGTGCAGCTGTCGCGCCGTCCCAGCGCCGATACCCCGCGCGGCGCCGGTGATCAGCACACGCCGGCCCGCCAGGGGGATGGCGGCAGCGCCGGTCATGGGGCGGCGGTTGGGGCGATCGCGTACATCGTGCCCTGAGCGTATACGGCGGCGTGCCACCAGGCGGCTCAGGCCTTCAGCAGCACCGGCCGCTGAAACGCCGACGCTTCGGGGATCACGAGCCCCGCTTCGGTCTGAAACCACTGCTCCAGGAGCGAGCAGTAGAGCGCACGGAAGTCGGCGGTGGGGATCACGTTTTCGTTTTCGTCGAGCTTGGACAGGCCGGGAAACCCGCCAACCATCGTGCCGGAGGCGCGGGTGCCGATCAGGAACGCGAGGCCGGCGGCGCCGTGGTCGGTGCCCGAGCCGTTTTCCTGGGGGCGGCGGCCGAACTCCGACCACAGCTCGATCAGCACGCGGTCGTCGAGACCCCGCGCTTCGAGGTCGCGCTGGAAGGCGAGCACCGATTCGACCGTGGCGCCGAGGTCTTCGCCGAGCGTTTTCTGCTCGTCGGAGTGGGTGTCGTAGGAGCCGACGGCGTTGAGCGAGGCGCAGGTGATCGGCAGTCCGGCGGCGAGCATCGCGGCGAGTGCTTCCAGGCGCTGCGCGAACTCGCCGCTGTTCTTGGGGTATTGCACCGGCGCGGTGTACGCCGGCTTGCCTTCGGGCCCCACGAACGGCGCCATCTCGCCGAGCACGATCGAGGTGTCGTAGGAGGCGCCCCGCGCCTCTGCATAGGCGGGCGAGGGAGCGCCGAGCGTGCCGAGCCGCCCGTACGCTTCCAGCGCCGCGGCGGCGATCGGTTCGTCGAGGCCGTACGCCCACATGGTGTAGGACGTGGGCGAAGAGACTGCCGCCACCGGCACCTGCGCGGTGGCGAGCGCGGGCGCCAACGAATAGTCGAGCGAGAGGCCCTGCAGCGGGTTGGACGGCTGGCCGACGGCGTCGAGGAAGCGTCCCATCCAGCCGGTGCGCGTCTGCGTGTCGAGCTGCCCCACCTCCCAGTAGTGGCGACTGGTGAAGTGGCTCTCATCGGGCGGGGTGTAGCCGATCGCGGGGAAGGTGGTGACCTTGCCTTCGCCGTGCAGCGTGGCGAGGCCTGCGGCCTGCGGGTGCCACATCAAGGTGGGGTCCTCGCCAAACGGCTCGCCGGCGCCTTCGCTGAGGCCGAGCGCGGGGCGCAGTTCGTGGTAGCGCGCTTCCCCCACCGGCGCCAGCACCGACAGCGCATCCCAACCTCCTTCCATAAAGATCGACACGAGCACCGGCTGGTTGGGCGCCGATGCGGCGGCCTGCGCGATCCCCTCTTCGAAGTGGCGCGGCGAGAGCAGCGAGGCGCCGTACACCGCCACCACCGCCCCGGCGGAGCGCAGCAGGAAGCTGCGGCGGTCCATCCCCGTGCCGGCCGGCAGCGGCATCCCCGGCTCGATCGCCGGCAGCCCGCGCCCGGCGGTCGCGGCCCCGCCGCCGACGGCGGCCACGCCGCGGCGCAGCAGCTGGGCGCGGTTGAAGTCGTTGCAGGAGCAGGCGCGAGGCATCGTTCAGCGCACCGTGAGAGGTGGGAGGGAGCGGATTTGGATAGGGGTCGGCATGCTCGGCTGACGCTGCGTGCGCGGAGGATCGGGTTCGTCAGCTCACCTGCATGTCGGGCGCCGTGGCGATCAGCATCCGCAGCGCGTTCTGACGGATCGCGCGGTAGGGGCTCTGCTGCCATTCCGCCATTTCCCGGGGCAGGCACGACTGCGCGAACGCGGCGATGCACTGCTGCGATTCGCCTGACAGCGGCGGCGTGGCCCAGTAGGCGAGCGCGTCGGCGAGCGCCTGCGAAGCGGTCTCCGCGGGGTTGTATTCCGGTTCGCCTTCCCCCGACCACGGGTTGGGGTAGGAGTTGGCGGTGACGTAGGTGGCGATTTCCCAGCGCGCCTTGGCGGTGGAGGTGTCAAGCCAGCGGGTGAAGTCCCAGCCGGAGACGTTGGGCGGGTAGAAGAGCTGCTGGCCGGCGCTCGCGCCGAGCCACGCCCACGCGGTGGTGTCGATGTAGCGCCCGACGGCGCGCAGGAGGCCGGCGTTGTACACCGCCGGCGGCGTCACCAGCTCCTGGCCTTCGTAGAAGTCGGGGTGCTGGAGGATCGCCTCCACCACCGGGCCGATGGCGAAGCCGGAGCTGACGTAGAGTCCCTGCAGCGCGGCGAGCGTCGCTTCGTCGGGCGACGTGGGGATGAAGTAGCCCCACAGCTTGGTGACGAAGAAGGAGGGGTGCAACGGGTGCTCGACGCAGAGGCGCACAGCGTCTTCCCAGTTCCAGTTGCCCGCTTGTGCGAACACGGCCTTCGGCTGTTCATCGTGGCGTGAGGGGTCGAAGCGGATGTTGTGCTGGCCTTCGCCTGCTGACCATTCCGCGGTGAAACCGGTGAGCGTGCGCGCCATTTCGCGCACGTCGTCCTCGGTGTACGCGCCGCGGTCGGCGCCCAGCGAGAACAGCTCCATCATCTCGCGCGCGTAGTTCTCGTTGGGGTCGTCGGCTTCGTTGTAGATCCCGTCGAGGAACACCAGCATCGCCGGGTTGGCGGTGACGGCGAGGAACAGGTCGTGGAAGTTGCCGAGCGCGTGCTGGCGAAACAACTGGTTTTGTTCGAGCATCAACTGCTGGCTGTCGACCTTTTCGTTGGAGTTGGCAAACCAGTCGTGCCAGATGAACGTCATCCGCTCCACCAAAGGCTGATCGGAGCGGACCATGCGATCCAGCCACCAGCAGTGGTCGTCGCCCCATTCGTGCAGCGGGTCGAGCGGCTTGCCTTCTTCGTTGACCGGCGCCGGCCCGCTCAGCGCCGCAACGCCTGAGGGGCGGGTGAGGCCGTAGACGACTTCCTGCAGCGGCCTGCCGGCGAGCCCCTGCGCTTCGCCCGGCCGCGGCCCGAAGCCGGCGCGCCACAGCAGCCGCTGCGCCCCGGCGGCGCTAAGGATCGCGGGCGCGGTGGGCACCGGCTGGGTCGAGGGCGCCGGCGGGTTGACGGGCGCGGCGGGCAGCGCCACGCCGGCGGTGCCGAGCGCGTGGTGCTTCAGCTTCTTGGCGTGGTGGTGGCGTCGCTTGTGCCTGCGCTTGTGATGCTTGTGGCCGTTGCGATGATGCTCGCCGCGCACGGCTCGCTGACTGGTGGCGCCCACCGAGTGCTTTTACAGCACATCCAGCGCGCCCCTGCGAAAACATTCACGCGGCTCGACGAGTGTTGGAGCCTCAGCTCGGCAAATGAAACGGCACGGTGGTGATCACGATCCCCGGCAGCTGGCGCAGCGCGCGGCGCAGGCGGGGTGCGACGCCGTTGTGGAGCGCGCGGTGCCAGAGGCGGCGCACCACCAGTTCGGGGAGCACGACGGTGATCGTGAAGTGGGGCACCTGCTCGTGCAGCAGGCGCAGGTAGCGTCCGAGCGGGGCGACCAACGCACGGTAGGGGGAGAGCACGATCTCCAGCGGCACATGATCGCCCCAAGCCTGCCAGTAGGAGCGAAAGCGCCGCGCCTCATCGATATCGGTGGAGATGTGCACCGCGAGCACCGCCTGGCCGAGCGAGGCGGCGTAGGCAAGCGCGCGCAGCGAGGCGAGGTCCATCGAGATCACGGGAACCACGGTGAGGTTGTGCACCTGGTCGGGCGCCTCCTCGTGCTCCACCAGGCCGCCGCCGGTGTCGCCCGCGGCGCGCCTGCCCTCGCCCAGCCCAGACCGCGGCGCGCCCAGACCGCTCTGCGCTCGCCGCTCGCCACCGCCCGCGCCCGGCGTGCGGCCGCCGCCGACAGCTCGCCGCTCGCCATCGCCACCGCCACCGCCCGACGTACGGCCGCCGCCGCCGACATGCACCACCGCGCCGGGCGGGGGCGTGATCGCGTGCGCGCGCGCCTTCGCCGGCAGCGGCTGCAGCGCGACGGCGCGGCCGACCGCGAGGTAGTGGGCGCGGATGCGCAGGAACAGCATGACGAGCAGC
Organism: Solirubrobacteraceae bacterium; assembly: GCA_035569895.1. Classification (GTDB taxonomy): domain Bacteria; phylum Actinomycetota; class Thermoleophilia; order Solirubrobacterales; family Solirubrobacteraceae; genus Palsa-744. Next base: position 6,617 of record DATMMB010000083.1, read on the forward strand.
GGGATCAGGATCACCACCAGCCAGGCGCCCTCGAGGAACTTGGTGAAGGAGGTGATCAGCAGCACGATCGCGGACAGGAACGCGCCGAGCGCGTTGAAGCAGATCGAGCCGCGCCAGCCCGGCTCGCGCGTGCGCAGCCAGCGGCGCACCATGCCGCTCTGCGAGAGCGTGAAGGCGAGGAACACGCCGACGGCGAACAGCGGGATCAGGCTCACGACCGAGCCGTCGAACGCGGCGAGGATCGCGGCGGCGGCGACGCCGAGCACGACGATCCCGTTGGAGAACGCGAGGCGGTCGCCCATCCGCAGGAACAGGCGCGGCGCGGAGTAGTCGCGCGCGAGGAAGAACAGCAGGCGGGGGAAGTCGCTGAAGGCGGTGTTGGCGGCGAGCAGCAGCACGAGCGCGGTGGCGGCCTGCACGTACCCGTACAGCACGCCGCCGCCGACGCTGCGGTGGGCGAGCTGCGAGAGCACGGTTTGCGATGACACGGGCACGATCCCGTCGAGCTCGATCAGGACGATCGTGCCGATGAACATCACCACGAGCAGGCTCACCATCACCGTGAGCGTGGTGCGCGCGTTGCGCCACTCCACCGGCCGGAACGCGGGGATCCCGTCGGAGATCGCCTCGATCCCGGTCATCGCGGTGGCGCCGCTGCCGAACGCGCGCAGCACCAACAGCAGCGTGATCGCCTCGGCGGCGTGCACGGGTGGGCGCGGCGTCGCATGGAAGCTGTGGCCGGCGGCGTCGACCACGCCGACGATCACGATCAAGAAGATCGCGAGGATGAACATGTAAGTGGGGGCGGCGAACAGGAGCCCCGCCTGACGCACGCCGCGCAGGTTGCCGGCAACGAGGATCGCGATCACCGCCAGCCCCAGCGGGACGGTGTCGGGCGCGAGCGATGGGATCGCCGAAGTGATCGCGGCGACGCCCGACGCGACCGACACGGCGACGGTGAGGATGTAGTCGAGCATCAGCCCCGCCGCCGCCACCAGACCTGGCACCAAGCCGAGGTTGTCGGAGGCGACGATGTAGGAGCCCCCGCCGCGCGGATAGGCGCGGATCGTCTGGCGGTAGGAGAGCCCGACGGCGACCATCAGCACGACGATCGCGATCGCGATCGGCACTGAGAAGGCGAACGCGGAGGCGCCCCCGAGCGCGAGGATCACGAGCATCGCTTCGGGGCCGTACGCCACCGAGGAGAGCGCGTCGGAGGAGAGCACCGGCAGGGCGATC
>DATMMB010000084.1:0-7114 GCA_035569895.1 Solirubrobacteraceae bacterium
CCAGCGTCAGCGCGATCGTGCCGGTGCCGCAGTAGAGGTCGTACACCCGCTCCCACCCCTGCAGCGCCGCATACTCGGCGGCGATCCCGTACAGCACCTCGGCCATCTCGGTGTTGGTTTGGAAGAACGCCCCCGGCGAGATCCGCAGCTCGAGCTCCCCGAGGCGCTCGGGCAGCTCCGCCTCGCCCCACACCAGCTCGGTGTCGCCGCCGGCGGTGGTCTCCGCCAGCTGGCGCGACCGCGTCCACAGCACGCCCGAGAGCCGCTGCCCGAGCTCTTCGTGGAGCGCCGCCGCCAACCCGCCGGCGTCCAGCTCGCCCGGCGTGGTGACGATCCGCACCTGCAGCGTGCCCGTGCGGCGCCCCTCGCGCACGACCAGGTTGCGCAGCAGCGCGCCGCCGTCGGGGGCCGGGTCGGTGCGCTGCTGACCGCGCCGCCCTACCCGGCGCGAGGCTGCCGGATCGGCGGATACGGCACCGTCCTCGCCGGCCGTGCCGCCGGGATGTTCCGCGGCGTGGGGGCTGCTCGCCCCGGCGGAGCCGCTCGCCCCGGCGCCACCATCCTCGCCGGGAGCACCGGCGAGGTGCCCGGCACCCGCACCCCCCGCGGGCGATCCGCTCCGCGCGAGGCCGCCGCCCTCCTCACCGCCGCGGCTCCACGCGCGCAGCCCCTGCGCGCGGCACCACTCAAACGCGGCCCGCCGCGCGCGGTTGCCCTCCGCGGAGGCCAGCAGGCAGTCGTCGATCGCCACCACCATGTTCCAGCCGGCGGGGGCGTGAAAGCCGCACACCAGCTCCTCGGTGTGCAGGTCGTGGCCGAAGGAGTACTCGAGCTTGTTGCGGTAGCGCCACTGTTCGAGCGCCGGCACGATCGGCTCGACCTCGAAGCCCGCAAAGCCGCCCAGCCGGCGCAGCGCCTCCTGCGTCTGCGACTGCTTGATCTGCAGCTGACGCTCGTAGGGAAGCACCTGCCACGGCACGCCGGGGTGATCGGCGCGCGGCGCGATCCGCTCGGGACTCGGCTGCAGCACCTCCAGCGTGCGCGCGTGCGCGTGGGAGCGCTTGCGCCTGTACACCACCGCGCGCACCCGATCGCCCGGGACCGCACCGGCGACGAACACCACATACCCGTGCTCCCCCAGCCGCGCCACGCCCTCGCCGCCGTGGGCGAGCGCGTCGATCGTCAGCTCCAGCTCCTGGCCGCGCGCGGGGCGCTCACTCATCCGCGGCGCCCACCAGGAGCTCCAGCAGCGCCTTCTGCGCGTGGCGGCGGTTCTCGACCTGCTCCCAGATGCGCTGGCGCTGGCCGTACATCACCTCGGCGGTGATCTCCTCGCCCGGGTGGGCGGGCAGGTCGTGCATCGCGAATGCGCCATCCGCCGCCGCGTCGAGCAGCGCGTCGTCGACGCGATATTCCGCGAGCGCCGCTCGCCGCTGCGCGGCGGTGGCCTCGTCGCCCATGCTCACCCACACGTCGGTGTACACCGCGCAGGCGCCCGCCACCGCCTCGCGGGGATCGCTGTGCAGCGTCAACATGCCGGTGGCGCCGGCGGGCAGGGCGAGGTCGTGCTCCAATGCATACCCGGCAGGCGAAGCCACGGCGACGTCGATCCCTGCGAGCGTGCCGAGCAGCGCAAGCGAGCGGGCGACATTGTTGCCGTCACCCACATACGCCAGCCGCAGTCCCGCGAGCGCGCCGTATGCCTCGCGCAGCGTGAGCAGGTCGGCGAGTGCCTGACAGGGGTGGTGGCGGGCGCTCAGCATGTTGACGATCGGTACCGTGCTGTGCTCGGCGAGCTGCTCCAGCAGCTCATGCGGGCCGGTGCGCAGCCCCACCGCGGCGACGTGGCGGGAGAGCACGAGCGCCGTGTCGTGGGGGGTCTCGCCGCGCGCGAGCTGCAACTCGTCGCTGCGCAACACCACCGCGTGCCCGCCGAGCTCGTGGATGCCCACCTCGAACGACACCCGCGTGCGGGTGGATGGCTTGTCGAAGATCAGCGCCACGCTGCGCCCGGCCAGCGCGCGCGAGGCGAGCGGCGCGGCCTTCAGCTCGATCGCACGCGCGATCAGCCGCTCCAGCTCGGCGGCGCTCAACTCCGTGCCGGTGAGGTAGTGGCGTGTCATGGGAGCGCCAGTTTAGTTGTCCATGCCGCCCGTGGACGGGCACCCGTGGGCCGATGAAAGCGCCCCGCAGGCTTATTTTTCTGAGCAGGCAGCTTCCACGGCCGTTCGTACGCCGCCGCTAGGCTAGGCTGGAGGGAGACATGGAGAGGAGGACAAGACAGGTGAGCGGCGAGGGCAGCGCACGGCCGGGCGGGCGGGGAGCGAGGACGGAGGCCGGCGACGCGAAGGCCGGCGAGCGGGGAGAGGGGACGAGAGGAGTGCGAGGGCGGAGCGCGAGACGTGCGGGCGGCGGCGTGTCGCTCGCGGCGGCGTGCGCGGCGCTTGCGCTGGCGGCCGGCTGCGGGTCGAGCGGCGGCGTGGGTACGACGGTGCTCACCACGGTCGCCAGCCCCGCCAGCGCCGGCGCCCACACCAGCGCCACCGGGGGGTTGAAAAGCGTCACCACACCCAAATACGCCTCGCCCTCGTCCTCGGAACCGGTGAAGAGCGGCGCGGTGCAGATCGCCTACCGCGAGCTCACGATCGACCCCGACACCGTGCGGGCGAAGGTGGGAAGCACGATCAAGTGGACCAACGAAGACCCCGAGAAGTGCAACGTCAAGAGCGAGGGCGGGCCGTACAGCTTCGCCTCCAAGGACTTCGGCGAAGGGGGCAGCTTCGAGCTGACGCTCGACAAGCCGGGGATCATCCACTACGAGTGCACCTACTACCCGACCACGATGAACGGCACGATCGAAGTGGTTGAATAGGGCGCGCGACAGGCGACCAACCCCACCCAGCGGGAGGGGGAATAAGAGCCCACCCGCCCGGGCCTGCCTTCCGCCCGGGCCTGCCTTCCCCCCAGCCTTATTGCGGCACGATCGAAGTGATGGAATAACCGATCAGGCGGGGAGTTCCGCGCGCCCGTCGTCAGGCGTGGAGGCGGTGGCGTAGGTGCGGCGCGGAATCCGCCCGGCGCCATGCGCGAGGCGCCCGGCATGCACCGCGTGGCGCATCGCACGCGCCATCCGCACGGGGGCGGCGGCGCGCGAGATCGCCGAGGCCGCCATCACCGCGTCGCAGCCCAGCTCCATCGCGAGCGCCGCGTCGGAGGCGGTGCCGATGCCGGCGTCGAGCACCACCGGCACGTGCACGCGCTCGCGCAACAGCGCGATGTTGTAGGGGTTGCGAATGCCCATGCCGCTGCCGATCGGTGCCCCCAGCGGCATCACCGCGGCGCAGCCGACGTCCTGCAGGCGCCGCGCGAGCACCGGGTCGTCGGTGGTGTACGGCAGCACGACGAAGCCGTCGTCCACGAGCTCCTCCGCGGCGCGCAGCAGCTCCGGCGCGTCGGGCAGCAGCGTGTCCTCGTCGCCGATCACCTCGAGCTTGATCCAGTCGGTGGCGAACGCCTCGCGTGCCAGCTTGGCGGTGAGCACCGCGTCGCGCGCGGTGTGGCAGCCGGCGGTGTTGGGCAGCAGCCGCACACCGGCGTCGGCGAGCACGTCGATCAGCGATCCTCGGGCGGCCGGATCGACCCGCCGCAGAGCGACGGTGACAAGCTCGCTGCCACTCGCACGAATCGCCGCTGCCATCAGCTCCAGCGACGGGAATCCGCCGGTGCCCAGCAGCAGCCGCGAGCGCAGCGCGCGGCCGGCGATCTCGAGCGGAGCGTCCATCGGAGGATCGCCGGCGTCGCGTGCCTCTCCAGCCAACTCGGCGTGCAGCTCGGACGCGACCAGCGCCGGCTGGCCCCGGCGTTCAGCGGGGCCCGTCGCGGGTGTGGGACGAGCGGCGCTCACAGCGAGTCCATCATCCTCCCTGCATCGCCGTCAGCACCTCCACGTGCGCGTCGGCGCCGAGCGCGAAGCTCTCCCAGCTGGAACGCGGCACCACCTCGGCGTCCACCGCCACCGCCACGCCACGCGCGTCGAGCGCCAGCCCCAGCCGCGCCAGCGCGTCGGCGACGGTCTCGCCGGCGCGCAGGTTGGAGCACTGGCCGTTGAGGAGGATCACGCCGGCGCCCCGGTTGCCGCCGCCGGCGCGCCCGTCGCCGCGGTGCCGGGCAACGCCGCCGCCTGCCCGGCCGCGACTTGCTTGGCCGCCGGCGCCCGCTCGTCCGGGGTCTCCGTCAACGCCCCCACCACAAGCTCGGCGGTGAGCGGCGCCAGCAGGATGCCGTTGCGGTGGTGGCCGGTGGCCCACACCAACCCCTCCACCGCGCCGGGGCCGATCGCGGGGACGTTGTTGGGCGTGGCGGGGCGGAACCCAACCGACAGCTCCTCGATCTGCAGCTCCAGCACGCCCGGCACCAGCTCGCGCGCGTGGCGCAGCAGCTCGTACACCCCGCCCACCGTGGGCTGCGTGTCGAAGCCGCGCTCCTCGACGGTGGCGCCGAGCACGTAGCGTCCGTCGCCGCGGGGCACCAGATAGCCTCCCGCGAAGCGCACAGTGCGCTCCAGCAGTCCCGGGCCCGACGGGTCGCGCAGACGTAGGATCTGGCCCTTCACCGGGCGCACCGCCACGCGCTCATGCGGCGCCAGCCCGGCCAGCTCGCCGCTCCAGGAGCCCGCCGCCACCACGACGCGCTCGGCGCGCACGCGCTCGCCCGCAGCGAGCACCACCCCGGTGGCGAGTCCCTCCGAGCACCCGTCCTGCGAACACCCGTCCTGCGAGCGCCCGTATGAGCGGCGCCCGTCGTCGAAACGGTGGCCATCGGCGCCGCTCGACCCCGGGTCCACGTTCGCGCGCTCGATCTCCACGCGCGCCACACGAGCGTGCTCGCGCACCTCCACGCCGGTGCGCTCGCACGCCCGCCGCAACGCTGCCAGCAGCCGCCGCGGATCGACGCTGTGATCTTCAGGCGCCTCCAGCGCGAGCCGCACGGTCGGCGCCAGCGCCGGCTCCAGGTCGCGTGCGGCGCTCGGCGGCAGCCGCCGCGCGCCGAGCCCGAGCGACCGGCGCAGCGCCAGCTGGCGCTCCAGCTCACGCGCCTCGTCCTCGTCGCGCGCCACCACCAGCGTGCCGCTCCGGCGCAGCCCCACATCCTCGCCACTCTCCTGGAGAAGCTCCGCCGCGAACGCCGGCCACATTCGTGCGGAGCGCAACCCCAGCTCCAGCACACTCCGCGCCGCCTCGCCGTGCTCGGCCTCCGACACCGGCGCCAACATCCCCGCGGCCACCGCCGAGGCGCATTCGCCGCCCACCGCACCACGCTCCAACACCACAACCGACAGGCCCCGCTGCCGTGCTCGCCACGCGATCGCGAGACCGATCGCGCCGCCGCCCACGACCGCCACATCGATCGCTTTGCCGTTGACAGACACCCGATCGATGCTAGCCCCAGCGCGCGCACCACCCGTGCGAGACTTGACCGATGACCAAGCCCGACCTCGGCTGCCGACGCCTGCAGACACCAGCCTCCGGCGGGAGTCCCACTTTCGGCCGCCGCCAGGCACGGCTAGCACAGGCGCACCTGTACCTGGTGTGCGACGCGCAACCGGGTGGGCGCGAGCTGGCCGCCGTGCTGCGCGCCGCGATCGCCGGCGGCGTGGACGTCGTGCAGTTGCGCGACAAGCGGCTGGGAGACGATGAGCTGATCGCGGTTGCCCGCGCCGCCAGGGCACTGTGCGCGCAGCTGGGAGCGTTGTTCATCGTCAACGACCGCCCCGAAGTTGCGCTCGCGGCGGGGGCGGACGGCGTGCACGTGGGGCAGGACGACACGCCGGTGGCGGAGGTGCGCCGGCTGGTGGGGCCGGAGATGCTGATCGGACTCTCCACCCACACGCCCGCCGCGGTAGATGCCGCCGGCCCGGAGCTGGTGGCCTACATCGGCGTGGGGCCGGTGCACGCCACCCCCACCAAGCCCGGCCGCCACGCGGTGGGGCTGGAGCTGGTGGCATACGCGGCGGCGCACGCCCGTGTGCCGTTCTTCGCGATCGGCGGGATCGACGAGCGAACCCTGCCGGCGGTGGTGGGCGCCGGCGCGCGACGGGTGGCCGCGGTTCGCGCGATCGCCGACGCCCCCGACCCCGAGCGGGCGGCGCGGACGCTGCGTGCCCAGCTGCAGGCGAGCCCCGCCCAGCCTCCGGGGGATTCGCATCCCCTGGAGTCCCGGAAGGATGCCCGCTCACCGGGCGCCCAGCCGGATGCGCGTCCCAAGCGCGCTGCCCGCGATGAGCGACTGCTGGCCGAAACGGGGATGCTCGCCGAAGGCGAGTGTCCCTCGGCTTCGGTCGCGCTGACGCCGCTCGCCGAAGGCGAGCGCCCGACGACCCTGATGGTGGCGGTGGCGCTCGCCGCGCTGCTCGCCGCGGGCGTGCTGGTGGGCGCACTCACCATCCACAACCTGCGCAGCCGCGGCGGCTCGGTGCCCGGCGGGATCTTCATCGCGCTCGTGCTTACGGCGCTGGCGGTGGGCATGTATCGCCGGCGCTACTGGGCGGTGCTCGGCTTCGAGGCGCTGCTGGCCTTCCAGATCACACTCAGCTCGCTGGCGCTGGTGACCGCCACGTCGCTGCTCACCGTCGCCGTGTGCCTGCTCAGCATCACCCTCGGTGGCTGGCTGTTCTGGAAGCTGGTGCGGGTGATGGGACGGCTGCAGGCGCAGGAGCGCCCGACGGTTGGCGAGGATCGGCCACCGCCAGGGACCGCCAATCGGCTGGCGGAGAGCAGACCCGACTCGGGGGAGCGGCTGCGATAGGCTCGCGCCACTGTGGCAGGCAGCTCCTACGACTGCGTGGTAATCGGTTCCGGACCGGGCGGCTACGTGGCGGCGATCCGCGCCGCCCAGCTGGGGATGAAGACGGCGGTGATCGAGTGCGACAAGGTTGGGGGCCGCTGCCTCAACTACGCCTGCATCCCCGCCAAGGCGGTGCTGCGCTCGGCCGATCTACTGAGCGAGATCCGCGACGCCGAGGAGCTCGGGCTGCGGGTGGCGGGCGTGGAGATCGACTACGCGGCGATCCAGGCGCGCCGCGCCAGGGTGGTGTCGACGCTCACCGGCGGCGTGG
>DATMMB010000085.1:0-11995 GCA_035569895.1 Solirubrobacteraceae bacterium
CCGACCGCCCACACGGCCAGCGGGTACACCACGCTGGTCAACACGATCAGCACGATCGTGACCAACAGACCGGTGAAGAGTTGGCGGCGCATGTCAGTGCACCCCCAGGGCGACGAGGAGCAGGTCGATCAGCTTGATCCCGACGAACGGGGCGACCACGCCGCCGGCGCCGTAGATGAGCAGGTTGCGGCGCAGCAGGGCGGTCGCGCCGATGGCGCGGTACTTGACGCCCTTGAGCGCGAGCGGGACGAGCGCGGGGATGATGAGCGCGTTGAAGATGATCGCCGAGATCACCGCCGAGTGCGGATCGCCGAGCTTCATCACGTTGAGCACGTGCAGCGGGCCCTCGCCGCCCTTGGTGGCGGCGTAGGTGGCGACGAAGATCGCCGGCAGGATCGCGAAGTACTTGGCGACGTCGTTGGCGATCGAGAAGGTGGTGAGCGCCCCGCGCGTGATCAGCAGCTGCTTGCCGACCTCGACGATCTCGATCAGCTTCGTCGGGTTGGAGTCGAGGTCGACCATGTTGCCGGCCTCGCGCGCCGCCTGCGTGCCGGTGTTCATCGCCACGCCCACGTCGGCCTGCGCGAGCGCCGGCGCGTCGTTGGTGCCGTCGCCCGTCATCGCCACCAAGCGCCCGTCCTGCTGCTGCTCGCGGATCAGCGCGAGCTTCGCCTCCGGGGTCGCTTCGGCGAGGAAGTCGTCGACGCCCGACTCCTCGGCGATCTTCGCCGCCGTCAGGCGGTTGTCGCCGGTCACCATCACGGTTTTGATGCCCATCGCGCGCAGGTGGTCGAAGCGGACCTTCATCCCCTCCTTGATCGTGTCCTTCAGGTAGATCACGCCGAGCACCTGGCTGTCGCGCGCGACCGCCAGCGGGGTGCCGCCCTCGCGGCCGATGCGGTCGAGCTGCGCCTGCAGCTCCGGCGGCGGCGAGCCGCCCTCCTTGGTGACGAACTCGATGATCGCGTCGCCCGCCCCCTTGCGCAGCTGCTGGCCGTCGTAGTCGACGCCGCTCATCCGCGTCTGCGCCGTGAACGGCACGAAGTTGGCGTGCAGCGCGTTCATGTCGTGCTCGCGGATGCCGTACTGCTTGGCGAGCACCACGATCGAGCGGCCCTCGGGCGTCTCGTCGGCGAGCGAGGAGAGCTGCGCCGCCTCGGCGAGCTCGGACTCGGCCACGCCCGGCATCGGGATGAACTCCGAGGCGAGGCGGTTACCGATCGTGATCGTGCCGGTCTTGTCGAGCAGCAGCACGTCGACGTCGCCCGACGCCTCCACGGCGCGGCCGGAGAGGGCGAGGACGTTGCGGCGCACGAGGCGGTCCATCCCGGCGATCCCGATCGCGCTCAGCAGCGCGCCGATCGTGGTGGGGATCAGCGCCACCAGCAGCGCGATCAGCGTCGTCTCGGAGATCGCCGTGCCGGCGAACAGGCCGAAGGGGCGCAGCGTCGCGACCACGATCATGAAGATCAGCGTCAGCGCCGCGAGCAGGATGTTGAGCGCGATCTCGTTCGGCGTCTTGCGCCGCTCCGCGCCCTCGACCAGCGCGATCATGCGGTCGAGAAACGAATGGCCGGGCTCCTGCGTGATTTCGACGACGATCCGGTCGGAGGTGACGCGCGTGCCGCCGGTGACGGCGCTGCGGTCGCCGCCCGACTCGCGGATCACCGGCGCCGACTCGCCCGTGATCGCCGACTCGTCGACGGTCGCGATCCCCTCGATCACGGTGCCGTCGCCCGGGATCAGATCGCCCGCCTCCACGATCACCACGTCGCCGCGGGTCAGCTCCGAGGCGGCCCTAGTGGTGCCGTCGCGCATCGTCGCCACTGTCTCCTTGCGCATCGAGCGCAGCGTGTCCGCCTGCGCGCGGCCGCGACCCTCGGCGAACGCCTCGGCCATGTTGGCGAACACCACCGTCAACCACAGCCAGAAGGAGATCGTGAACGTGTACCACGCCGGCTCGTGACCGCCGCCGAACGGCTTGCCGCCGAACGCCTGGATCAGCCACGTCACGGTGGTGATCACCGCGCCAACCTCGACGACGAACATCACCGGGTTGCGGATCTGCACGCGCGGGTCGATCTTCTTGAAACTGTCGATCAGCGCGCGCACGGCGATGTCGCGCTGGAACAGCGAGATCGCCTGGCGCTCGTGGGTAGCGGGAACCGTGGACATCAACCCGTACCTCCACCCAGGCGATCGATGCTCGATATCGTGACCTTCGCTGCGCTCACTTGATCACCAAGATCTGCCGCGGGCGATCGAGGGCGAGGTTCAGCTCGAGCACGTTCACACCCGGTTCGCCCGAGAATCCAAGGCCCCGTCCCGAGGTGTACTTTGAGATCAGCCGATCGACGATCCCGCGAAGCATGTGGCGCACCGCCGCCACGCGGTAGGCCTGGATCCAAGCGTTGGCCTGCGAGATTTCCGGGTCGAGCCCCGACGCGGAGCTATTGACCGCGTCGACGGGGACCTTCGCGACCGTGAGGCCGGGGTCGTATTCGGCCTTGGTGGTCGGGTTCTCGTTCAGTTCGAGATAGGCTTTGATGTTTTCTTCGTTGGCTTCCTTGGTCTTCACGCTGTTGGGCCCGTGATTGGAGAAGGTGCTGGCGGCGGCGTTGTCGGCCCCGCCTTCGGTGGCAGAGGGGCGCGTCTGGAAGTAGCGCGGGTCCGCTTCGGTGACGACCGCCCCTTTCACTTCCTTGGGCTTGCCGTTCTTTTCGAGCACCGGTGTGCCGAAGTTCTGGCCGATCAGCTTCGAGCCGACGAGCCTGCCGCCGATCTTGATCTGCTGGCCGTTGGCGTCGCCCGGAAAGGCGAGCTGGCTGATGCCGGTGATCGCCAGCGGGTAGACGAGGCCGAGCAGGATCGTGAACACGATTATCCCGATGATCGAGGTGACTATGTCGCGTTTCATGTCAGCAGACCGCGTTCACTAGTAAAGGTGTCCTGTCAGGCCCTGCACGATCGGTCCGAGCAGCAGGGCGGGGAAGAAGGTCAGCGCGCCGACCAGCACGATCACGCCGATCAGCAGCACCGCGAACGTGCCGTTGTCGGTGCGCATCGTGCCGAGGCCCGCGGGGGTGACGCGCTTGCCCGCGAGCGCGCCGGCGACAGCGAGCGCGAACAGGATCGGCGCGTAGCGCGCGAACATCATGTCGAAGCCGCCGAGGATGTCGGCGAAGGTAATGCCGTGGGCGCCGGCGTTGCCGGCCGCGGGCTGGATGAAGCCGGTGTAGCCGGCGAACGCCGAGCCGTTGTTGTTGGCCTGGGAGAGATAGGCATAGAAGGTCTCGGAGAAGCCCTGGGGCGTGTTGGCGCCAGCCTTCGAGAGCGCCACTTCGGAGATCGACTTGCGCCCCGCCTGCGTAGCGGTGGCCATCGCCGTGCAGAACAGCGCCGCCAGCGGCGTGATCAGGATGCCGAGGCCGGCGAGCTTGATCTCGCGCGCCTCGAGCTTCTTGCCCAGCCACTCCGGCGTGCGCCCCACCATCAGGCCGCCGATGAACACCGCCAGCAGCACGTACAGCAGGATCGAGTACAGGCCGGTGCCGACGCCGCCGAAGATCACCTCGCTGGCGGAGAGGTTGGCGAACGGCACGGCGCCGCCGATACCGGTGAACGACTCGATCGCGCTGTTGACGGCGCCGCACGAGGTGACGGTCGTGACCACGTCGAACAGCGCCGATCCTGCTATCCCGAAGCGCTGCTCCTTGCCTTCCATGTTGCCGCCGCCGGAGCCGTGGATCACGCCGGTGTGCAGGCCGGCGGCGTGCTGCGCGGGCGAGCCGTGCGCCTCGGCGATGTAGGCGACGCAGACGGCACCGAGGAACATGAACATCATCACGCCGTAGACCGCATACCCCTGACGGCGGTTGCCGGTCATCCGCCCGTAGAAGAACACGAGCGCCGCCGGGATGATCAGCACGGCGAGCATCTCGAAGAAGTTGGTGAACTGCGTGGGGTTTTCGAACGGGTGCGCGGAGTTGGTGTTGAAGAAGCCGCCGCCGTTGGTGCCGAGCATCTTGATCGACAACTGTGAAGCGACCGGTCCCATCGCGATCGTCTGCCGCAGGCCGGTGACAGTGTGCACGATCAGGTAGTTGGAGAAGTTGGCGATCACCCCCTGAGAGGCGAGCACGAGCGCGACGAGCACCGACAGCGGCACCAGCACGTACAGGATCGTGCGCACGATGTCCTCCCAGAAGTTGCCGAGGCTCTTGCCCGTGCGCCCGATCAGCCCGCGCACGAGCGCGACCGCCACGACGATCCCCACCCCGGCGGAGAGGAAGTTCTGCACCGTCAGCCCCATCATCTGGCTGAGGTAGCTCATCGTCGTCTCGCCGCTGTAGAACTGCCAGTTGGTGTTGGTCATGAACGACGAGACGATGTTGAACGTCACGTTCCACGACGGTGAGTGATAGCCGAGCGGGTTGAGCGCATGGGGCACCCAGAAGGCGTCCTGCGTGCGCAGAATCAGGTACAGCAGCAGCCACCCCGCGAGCGAGAAGACGACCAGGCTCTTGGCGTACGCTTTCCAGTCCTGCTCCAGCTTCGGATTCACCCGCAGGACTCGGTAGAGCATCCGCTCCCACCACGCGAACAGCGGCGTCAGGAAGACTCGCTGGCCGGTGTACACCTTCGCCATGTAGCTACCCAGCGGCAGGGCGAGCAGAGTGAGGATGATCGCGAACAGCACGATCGTTAGCCAACCGTAGAAGGTCATGGTTTAGAGCTTCTCTCCGCGGATCAATGCGTAGAAGAGGTAGGCGATGATCAGCACCGACACGACCAGGCCGAAGAAGTCCGCACCGCTCATGTGAGCGATGAACGCACCCAGCACAGGCATGCTCATATTCGCTCGATGCCCTCGATAATCGCGAGCAGCACCGCGAACATCGCGATCCCAATCACCACCGCCACCGCGTCCATACGTGCACTATTCTCGGTGCGCCATCACGGGGGTATGACGATTTCACGCCCAGGTATAACGATTTCGTTACGGTGCGGCCGGCGTGCCGCGACCTTCGCAGCGACGCCCGCCCGGCGGCGGGTCACCCGGTGGCGGGCACCAGCGGCGCCGGGCGGCCATGGGCGCGGTAGGCGGCGTTCAACGCGGCGACGGTGCGCGCGTAGGACTGCGCCGGGCGGCGGCCGTTGAACGTGACGGTGAGCGATCCCGAGCTGCCGCGCAGCGCGATCGCCGCGCCCCGCACCGGGCCGGTCGCGGTGCGCGCGTCGCGCGCCCACCACGGCAGCGCCCAGCTCAGCGGCGTGCCGGGCGCGAGCGAGTCGTGCCAGGCGAGCGTCTCCCCGCGCCGCGTGGCGCGCTCGGTGAAGGAGATCGCGCCGTGGTCGGTGGGGGCCGCGGTGACGGTTATGCGCTGCCCCGGCGCCAGCCACGCGGGGCTGGCGCCACCCAGCAAGCGCACCCCGCCGGTGGGCGTGTCGGCCACCAGCAGGTTGCGCAGCAGCGCCACGTATTCGGCGGCGAACGTGCCATGGGGGGCGAGGTTGGTGCCTGACAGCCGCTTGCCATAGGGCGCGACACCGGTCTCCCAGCCGTCGTCGGTCGCGGTCGTGTGCGCGAGCTCCGCATACAGCCCGGCGACGGCGTCCGCGGGATCGCCGGCGGCGAGCTCGGTCTGGAAGATGCGGAAGCCGAGGTAGTCGTGCAACTCGCGGCTGTTCAGGTAGGTGGGCAGCCCCTCGGCCATGTGCGCGCGCGCCCACCGCAGCGTCGCGGTGACCGCGAGCGAGCGGGGGTCGAGCACCGGCACGGGGTACGCCGCCCAGTAGTTGCCCCAGTCCTGTCCGCCCTGCGCGTCGAGCACCGGGGGGATGTGCCCTTCGCGCGCCACGGCCGCAGCGAGCGCCCGGTGAAGCGCAATTTCGAAGCGCTGCTCGACCGCGGTCCAGGCGGCGGCGTCGGCGCTCGCTTCGGCCGGCGTGGCCGCGGCGCTCTGCCCTGCCGGCGTGGCCGCGGCGCTCTGCCCTGCCAGCTTGGCCGCGGCGCTCTGCCCTGCCAGCGTGGCGACGGCACCCGCCTGGCGCGCCAGCGCCGCGGCGGCGATCGCCGCGCGCAACCCGGCCGCGGCCCACAGGTCGTCGCCGGTGATGTGCCCGTACGCCAGCTCGTTGTCGTCCGGGTTGCTCGCCGGCAGCAGCCCCAGCGGATCGGCCGCCGTGACCCGCGACAGCCAGCCGATCGCGGCCCCCATCCGCCCGAGCTGCGCGGCCGCGTACCGCTGTTCGCCGGCAAGCTCGGCGTGCTGGGCCAGCGCCCACAGCGCCTCTCCCCACTCGTCGTACTGGCCCGCTTGGCTCATGAAGAGCCCGTCCGGCTGCTGGAAGGCGTCGATGAAGGCGAGGTTCTGCGCCGCCGCGACGTGCAGTCCGGCGAGGTCGAGTGCTTGCGTCGCGATCGCCGCGTCGCGGATCCAGAAGGCGCGGTACTGCAGGCGATTGGGCATCTGCTCCCAGCCAGTGGCGGTCTGCACGCGAGATTCGAGCATCTGCACGATCGCCGCCTCATAGGTGGCGTTCACCTTCGCCTCGGGCACGGCGATCCGCATCATCCCCGCCTCCTGCCCGGCCCACAGCGAGCGCAGCGCCGCGCGGGTTGCGCCGAGCCCCGTCGCATCGAGCGAGCGGACGGCGGCAGCGGCGGCGGCTGGCGGCGGTTCGAGCGGGAGCCGCCAGGTGAAGCTCGCGCCGCGGTGGGGCTCGAGGCGAACGCCGAAGACGCGCCCGCCGTGGACGATCGGCGCGTTCGGCCCCGGGGTCGCAAACGGCCGGCCGGGAGCGGTCGGGCCGCGCGCCAGCAGCATCTGCACCCGGGCCCACCGGGGCCGCGCCGAGCCGTTGATCGCGCGCACCGTCTCGTACGCGACCGGCCGCCCCGCGACCGGCACCGCGAACAGCGTCACCGTGTAGCGCACCCTCCCGTCGGCGAGCGTGCTCGACAGCAGCGGCACTCCCGGCTCGGGCAGCGTCCGCGTCGGCTGATTCCACGCCCGCAGGCGCCGCCCGAAGCGCAGCTCGTACTCGGCCCAGCCGGTGTACACGTCCCCCTCGGGCGTCACCTCCGCGCCGGCCGCCATCCCGGGAACGGCGAGCTGCTCGGTGGGGGCGGCGAGGTAACCGGTGGTGGGGACGGCGGCGGCATTCGCCGCGGCCGCCGCGGCCGCCGCGGCATACGATACAAGCAGAGGAGCCGTCAACCGCACAGAAATCACAGTGTAACCATTGTGATACGATGCGCTCATGGCCACAAAGTCAGCCCCATTCAGCATGCGCCTCTCCCGGCAGATGCAGACGTTCATCGACCGGGAGGCGCGGCGCACGGGCCGCAGTAAGGGAGCGATCGTCGAGGCACTCGCGGAGGAGGCGCTGCACATGCGGCTCTTTCCGGGCATCGCGTTCCGCGGCGCCGACTGGGAACGGCGCCCATGGGTCGTCGGCACCGGCCTAGATGTGTGGGAGATCGTGGACGCCCACCGCGACCTCAGCTCGATCGAGCGGGCGGCAGAAGGCGGCGCCGCCAATGAGCGCCAGATCAGGTTGGCACTCGACTACTACGAGATGTTCCCGGAGGAGATCGACGCGGCGATCACTGACAACCATCGTCCGCTCGAGCAGCTCGAAGAGGAATTCCCGTTCATCGCGGTCAGTCGCATCGAAGTCTGAACGGGGCGCCGCGCCCCTGACTCGTGAGGCTCTTCCTCGACGCGCACATCTCCGGTCCGCGGATCGCCCGAGTGTTGCGCGAAGCCAGCCACGACGTGCGCGCGGCCGACGAGGAACGCTCGCTCGACGGGCTCACCGACGAGCAGTTGCTGGTGATCGCCGCCAAAGAAGAACGAATCCTAGTCACGTTCGACGTCAAGGACTTCCCGGTGATCACCCACCGCTGGGCGGAGGCAGGACGCGCACATGCCGGCTGCGCGATCGTCGTCGGCCTCGATCACAGCGAGTTCGGCGCAATCCTGCGCACGCTCGCCGCCCAACTCGCCGCCCGTCCCCAGCAGGCCGATTGGACTGCGCTCACACTGTTCGTCGCGAGGACCCGATGACCAGCGCACCGGCCGGCCGGCGAGCGCCTCACCCCCCAAACCGATAACCGACCCCGGGGTCGGTGAGCACGTAGCGCGGCGAGCCCCCGCCCTGAGGCTCGATCTTCGCGCGCAGACGCGCGATGTGGGTGCGCAACGCCTGCACGTCGTCGACGTAGCCGGGGCCCCACACCTCCGCGAGCAGCGCGCGGTGGGTCATCAGCCGGCCGCGGTTTTGCGCGAGCACGCGCAGGAGCTCGAACTCGATCGGGGTGAGGTGGACGGGCTCGCCGTCGCGGCGCACGGCGTGGGCGGCGAGGTCGATCTCCAGGCCGTCGGCGGCGATCGTCGGCTGCTCCTCGGCGCCCTCGGAGCGGCGCAGCGCGGCGCGCAGGCGCGCGACCAGCTCGCGGGCGCCGAACGGCTTGGTGATGTAGTCGTCGGCGCCGGCTTCCAAAGCGCGCACCTTCTGCTCCTCCTCCCCCACGGCGGAGAGCACGAGGATCGGCATCTCGCTCCAGGCGCGCAGCGAGCGCGTCACCTCGACACCGTCGCCGCCGGGCAGCACCAGGTCGACGATCGCGGCGCGCGGGGAGCGCACCGCCGCCAGGTCGAGCGCCTCGGGGACGCTCTGCGCGCTCAGCACCTCGAAGCCGGCCTCGCGCAGCACCACCCGCAGCGCGCGGAGGATCTGCGGCTCGTCGTCGACCACCAGCACCCGCGGGGGCGCCGCCGGGGGGGCGTCAACCGAAAAAGAGGGGCCCGACCGAAGCCGGGAGACACTCGCCTCCGGCTCGCATCCCCGTTTCGGCCAGCCGGCCTCCGGCCGGCTGCGCCACCCTCTAGTCGAGAACGAGGGGCCCGGCTCGCCGGCCTCCGGCCGGCTGCGCCACCCTCTAGTTGCCATTTACCTGCGCCCCGACGGCCGCGCCGACCGCCTCGGGGCCGCCCCGCTCGACCGGCAGCTCGAACACGAACGTGGCGCCCTGGCCGGGAAGCGACTCGACGTGCAGGGAGCCGCCGTTGGCTTCGAGGAAGCCGCGCGCGATCGCGAGGCCGAGGCCGGAGCCGCGCCGCCCGCCGCGCGCGGTGCCGGCGGAGTAGAAGGGCTCGAACACGCGCTCCAGTTGCGCCGGGGGGATGCCCGGGCCACGGTCGACGACGCGCACGATCAGCCGGTCGCCCTCGCCCGCGAGCGTGCGCACCGCGCGCGCCCGCACCGACACCGGATGCCCGCCGGAATGCCGGCGGGCGTTCTCGAGCACGTTGACGAACGCACGCTCAAGCTGCGTGGAGTCGGCGCGCACGAGCGGCAGGTCGCGGTCGATCGTCACGTGGAACTCGGCAGGAGGCGTCGAGAGGACGGATGAGGAGGGGGGGAGGGAGGGCGGGTTCGCCCGTGGTGGCGCGGGGGGCGGCGTGAGATCCTCCAGCGCCATCCCGATCACCTCCTCGAGCGAGAGCCACTCGCGCCGCGGCTCAGCGGCGCCGGCCTCGAGCTTCGAGAGGTCGAGCAGGTTGTCCACCAGCCGCGAGAGGCGGCGCGTCTCGGCGAGGATCGCGCTCGCGAGCTCCTCGCGCTCGCTCGCGGACACACCCGGCAGCGCGATCGCCTCCGCCGCCGTGGAGATCGCCGTGAGGGGGCTGCGCAGGTCGTGGGAGACGGCGCGCAGCAGCGCCGTCTTGACGACGTCGGCCTGGCGCAGCGCGGCGGTCTCGACCACGCCGCCCTGCAGCGTCTCGCGCTCCAGCGCCGCCGAGAGCAGCGCCTCGAGCGCCGGCACGACGCGCTCCTGCAGGCGGTAGAGCGAGC
This sequence comes from Solirubrobacteraceae bacterium, assembly GCA_035569895.1. Lineage (GTDB taxonomy): Bacteria > Actinomycetota > Thermoleophilia > Solirubrobacterales > Solirubrobacteraceae > Palsa-744. The sequence continues at coordinate 9,868 of DATMMB010000085.1, forward strand.
GCTCGGAGCTGTCGGCCCCCACCACCACCGTCCCGAGGCGGCGGTCGCCTTCGCGCAGCGGAAAGGCGACGGAGCGTGCGTCGGGCTCGACCGCCTCCATCGCGATCGCCGCGGAGGTGAGGTCGAGCGCCTGCGCGATCCGCTGCGCCGCGGTGGGCAGCACCTTCTCGAGATCCTCTCCGCGCAGCAGCAGCCGCGCCATCTCGAGCACGAGGCTCGCCTCGCGCCGGCGCTCCAGCGCCTCGCGCCGGGCGCGCGAGGTGGGGACCGGCACGATGCCGAGCAGGCGCGACATTTATATCTCAGACTAGTGGAGGCGGCCATGCGTTCGTCCGCGGGGCCGGCAACCGTTCATACTGGGAGACGCCACGGTCGATGCTGAGAAGGTGGAACCGGCGATGGCGCGGCGCTCACGGACGATCGAAATGCGCAACCACACGACCATCCTGCTCGCCGCTGGCGCGGTCCTCGCGCTCGCGGCAGCGCCGGCGACAGCACAGACGCTGGCGCCGCTGCCGGCCTCCGACTACGCGAGCCGCCCGGCGTGCGCGAGACCGGCGCCCGGGCACGCGGGGTGCCTCGCGGTGGAGCTCGTGCCGCTGACGCGCGAAGCGAGCGCCCACACGCACCCGTTGGGGATCGTCGGAGCGGGTCAGGGCACAGCGCCGCACACCGGCCGGAGCGCCGCCGGGCGCGGCGCTGCGCTGGAAGCGGGCGGGCCGGCGAGCGGCGCGTACGGCCTGCGCCCCGAAGACCTCCGCGCGGCGTACTTCCCAGGCGAAGCGGCGCAAGCGCCCGCGGCGGCGCCGCAGACGATCGCGCTCGTCGACGCCTACAACGACCCTCAAGCGGAAGCCGACCTGAAGACCTACGACGAAGAGTTCGGGCTGGAAGCGTGCGATGCAGCGAACGGCTGCTTCGAGAAGGTCAACCAGAAGGGCGAACTGACCAACCTTCCGTTCCCGGCGAGCGAAGCAGAACGCGAACAGGAGCTCGCGGTGTGCAACAACAGCAAAGCAGCCCATGCGACCAGGGAAGCCGCCTGCGAACGGGTGTCGGAAGCGGAGGGCTGGGCGGTGGAGATCTCCACCGACATCGAGATCGCCCGCGCGATCTGCCAGCACAACTGCCACATCGTGCTGGTGGAGGCCGGCACGAGCTCCCGCACGAGCCCCGAAGAAACCGAAGCCTCCTTCGAAAATCTCGAAGCGGCCGAGAAAACGGCCGTGCGGATCGGCCGGCAGAAGGAAGCGAGCCCCCCCTGTGAAGCGCCGCAGGCGTGCGACACCGAGGTGTCGAACTCGTGGGGCGGCTCGGAACCGCTGCTCGAAAGCGCCGCCTTCGAGCACCCCGGCACCGCGATCGTCGCCGCCGCCGGCGATTACGGCTACCTGAACTGGACCGACGCGGCCGAAGCGGAAGCGGCCGGCGAGCAGTCCTACTCCGGCGCCGACTACCCGGCCTCCTCCCCGCATGTCGTCGCGGTCGGCGGCACGCGGCTGACGCTCGCCGGCGGCGCGTACGGGAGCGAGAGCGTGTGGAACGACGATCACCCCGAACGCGAAGAAAACTACGGCGCCGGCGGCGGCGGCTGCAGCACCGAGCTCACTGCGCCGGAATGGCAGCGCGCCGTGCCCGACTGGGCGCAGGTGGGCTGCGGCACCGGCGTTTCCGCCAAGCGCGCGGTCGCGGACGTTGCGGCCGACGGCGACCCTTACAGCGGCGTCGCCGTGTACGACTCGGTGCCGACGTTCCACGAAGCGCTCGTCAACGGCAAGCTCGTGCTCGTCAACACGCCGCTCGGGTGGTGGCCGATCGGCGGCACCTCCGTCGCCGCCCCGATCGTCGCCTCGATGTTCGCGCTCGCGGGCGGCTCGCACGGCGTCGAATACCCGGCGAAGACGCTCTACGAACACCTCGGCACCGGCCTGCTGCACCCCGTCACCGAAGGCGGCAATGGCGAATGCGACGACTTCTACGCCTCCTGCGCCGGCTCGCTGAACCCGCTCTCCGCGCGCTTCGCGTTCGACTGCGGCGCGGGCGCGCTGATCTGCAACGCCGGCCCCGGCTACAACGGCCCGACGGGCGTCGGCACCCCCGACGGGGTCGGCGCATTCCAGCCGCTCAG
>DATMMB010000086.1:0-3118 GCA_035569895.1 Solirubrobacteraceae bacterium
CCCCACCGGGCAGTCTCCCCCCACCGGGCAGTCTCCCCCCACCGGGCAGTCTCCCGCCACCGGGCAGTCTCCCGCCGCCGGCCAAGGCACCACCAGCACGCCGTGCCCGGTGGGAGAGCCGGCGGGCGTGCAGGCGGCGAACGCCTTCCTGCAGGAAACGTTGCCGGCGATCCTGGCGAGCGTCCCCTACCGCGAACACGGACTGATCGCGATCGCATTCACGGCGAGCGCGTCCGGAGCCTCCGGTTCGGCGGTGACCTACCCGGCGGGGACGCTCACCGGCACGCTGGCAGGCGACGGCACGCCGGCGGGGGCGTTGCTGCTCTCACCCTTCCTGCGCCACCGCGGAGCGGCAAGCGCGAGCGCCTTCAACCCACTTGTCCCGCGCGAAAGCCTCGCGGGCTTGCTCACCGCGCCGCACCGCTAGCCAGTCGCACCAACACCTCACCCAGCCAACTGAACGGAGGCCGTATGCACTCACTGAAGTCGATTTATCGCAGCGCCCTGAAATCCGACCGCGCAGCCACGTGGTGGCTGACCGCGCTGCTCGGCGCGCTCGCGCTGTCGCTCGCGAGCCCCGCGTTCGCCGCCGCGGCCGAAGCCGCCGCGCCCGCGCCCGTGGCGCCGACCGGGTCGAACCCGAACGACTACGAATGCCAGGGGCAGCTGTCGGCGGGCAAGCACGAAGGCGAAGGCAAGCCGGAAGGCACGCCGATCCAGTACCTGTTCAAATGCGACGGGCAGATCACCGGGTATCAGGTGCAGACGCAGGTGCCGATCACGGGGATCGAAGGACAGCCGGCGGTCACCAACTACCAGAACCAGCCGCTGAAGGAAGCGTTCTCGTGCAGCGGCGCGTTCCCCGGGTATGCCGTCAACTGCGTCGGTGCGACCACGGCTGAAGCGTACGAGCGGATCACCGGCGAGTTCGAAATCGGCTGGAAGCTGTGCACCGAACCGCGCGTGGACGCGCTGCTGACGGTCACCTACGCCTACCTGGAAAAGGGCGTGATCACACAGGCGATCGCGGGCCCGTTCGACCTCGGCCGCCCCGAAGGCTGCCCGCACACCCCGCAGTCGGGCAGGAATCGCCTCGACGCCTACCAGGCCCCGGAACCGACCACCAAACACAAGCACCACAAGCAGCGCAACAGGAAGGGCAAGGGCGCCGGCGCGAAGGGGCGGAGCCGGAAATAGGAGAGGGGCGCCCCGTTCCTCGGACCCGTCGCGCGTCGGGGCGGGGGCGGGGCGTGCTTCGACCGCCGCGTGAGCGGCGGGTGAGACGCTCGGGGCCGGCTGCGTTCGAGCCGGCCCCGCCCGCCCATCACGTCCGCGGGGCGGTACTTTGTCGATATCGTCGCCCGCGACCCCGCCGGGTCGATCGGGTGCCGACAATCGAATGGAGCCGCGGATGAGTGGGAAGTGGACAGCCGAGCAGATCCCCGACCAGAGCGGGCGCACGGCGATCGTCACCGGCGCCAACAGCGGCCTCGGGCTGGTGTGCGCGCTGGAGCTGGCGCGTCACGGCGCCCACGTGGTGATGGCGTGCCGCAACGCCGAGAAGGGCGCCGCGGCGCGAGCCCAGATCGAGCGGGCGGTGCCCGGCGCGAAGGTGGAGCTCGAGGCGCTCGACCTCGGCAGCCTTGCCGCGGTGGGAGAGTTCGCCGAGCGCTTCCTCGCCGCGCACGACGGGCTCGATTTGCTGCTCAACAACGCCGGCGTGATGGCGCCGCCGCGGCGGGTGAGCGCCGACGGGTATGAGCTGCAGCTTGCCACCAACGTGCTCGGTCACTTTGCGCTCACCGCGCGGCTGATCGGCGCGCTGGAGGGGCGTGCGGACGCGCGCGTGGTGACGCTTTCGAGCAATGCCCACAAGATGGGGCGGATCGCGTTCGACGATCTGCAGTCCGAGCGTCGCTACAACCGCTGGCGCGCGTACGGGCAGTCGAAGCTCGGCGACCTGATGTTCGCGCTGGAGCTCGACCGCCGCCTGCGTGCCGCGGGCTCGACCGCCGCGGGCTCGACCGTTAAGAGCCTCGCCGCGCACCCCGGGTATGCCGCCACCAACCTGCAGTCGGCGGCGGTGCCGACGGTCGATCGACTGGTGATGGTGGTGACCAACGCGCTGCTCGCGCAGAGCGCGGAGAAAGGGGCGCTGCCCCCGCTGTACGCGGCGACCGCGCCGGGTCTCGAAGGCGGTCTTTACATCGGCCCCGACGGGCCGGCCGAGTCTTTCGGGCACCCCCGCATCGTCTCGCCCAACCGCGCCGCGCGCGAGGAGGCGAGCGCCAAGCGGTTGTGGGAGGTCGCCGAGGAGCTGACGGGAGTGCGCTTCGAGCTGGCGGGTGCGGCGGCATAGCTCCCCGGCGCCGGTCGGGCGACGGGTGCCCGTCGGACCCGGAGCTTGGGGACCCGGTGTCGCGTAGGTGAGCTTCGGCGCCCGGTGTGGGCGATCGGCTCAGCCGGCGGTGTGCTCCTCGTCGGCTTCGCCGTACACCTGGCGCTGCGCCGTTTCGTCGGCGGCGTCGCGCATGATCCGCGCGGGGTTGTGCTCGTCGCCGTGGGATGAGTGTTCGATCAGTTCCCGCTCGGCCTGCTCGAAGCCCTCCGACTCCCCGCCGCCCGCCTCCTCCACCGCGCGGCGCTCCTCGCGGCGACGCTGTTCGAGCGTCTCGAGTGGGTCGGCGGCGTCGTCCATGCGCCCACTTTACAGCGTGGCGGCGGGGCATGGATGCCCCGCCCGCGCGGGGCGCGGGAGCAACGCACGCTCGCGCGGATGCCGCCCACCCCCTCCCGCCATCAGGCGCACGCACAGCATTTCAGCTTGTCGCGGGCGTCGACAGCGGGCTCTTCCATGTGCTGTAGGTGGCGGTGACGGCGGGCACGTAGGTGAAGTTGCCGAGCGAGAGCTCGGCGCTCAGCGGCACGATCCACAACAGCAGCCCGTGCGCCCCCGGACCGCGCAGCGCATTTATCAGGTAACCGAGTTTGCGCACCACCAAACATGCTTTCGCCCTCTCGAGGTCGGTGCTTTTCCGTAGCCACCCCGCGCCTTTACACGGTCGCCGGCGCCTGCCGGAAGGCCTAACGTTGATGCTATGGCAGCTCATCCCCACCT
>DATMMB010000087.1:0-4174 GCA_035569895.1 Solirubrobacteraceae bacterium
ACGATCTCCTGGCTGCACGCCAACCGCTACCTCGCCCGCCGCCACGCCCGCCGCGCCGACATCCACGAAGCCATGCTTACGCTCGCCTGCGCCAAGATCTGCCTCAAACAAGTCAACCACTTTTGTTAGGCGCTCTAAGGCCGGTTCGGATCCTTTTCTTGCTAATCAGGCGGGTGGGGCGGTGGTGATCACGAGTCCCGAATTCGAACAATGTACGACTTCAGGTAACGGTAGTGGTTGTATAGTGGATGAGCCGATCAAAGTAAAACAGACGCGGGGCGAGAGCGTTCTCGGCGATAATCTCCCGGGAGTATCGAAAAAAGTTTTAGCAGAGTTCAACCCGGTAACCGGAAGGGTTTTTGCTAGACTGGAATTCACGGGCGGCAACTGCGTTCTCAATCCGATCGAAGTGACGGGGATAGTGTTAGGCTCGTTCTTTAGCGATCCGTTATCATTTGGTGGCACCACGGCTGAACAGCTCGAAATAGAAAGGGCAGCAGGGGAGCCCAAGAATGCAGAAACCGAAACGTCGTCAGTGCTAAAAAATTCCCCGACCCAGAAAAATCCGTTTATTTATGGAGCGGTACAGAATTTAAATTATTTGAAATACCAACGGCAGAGAAATTCAAAGCGGGTAGCGAACCCGCGGCATTATACGGTAGTTTCTTAGTCTTACTTTCAAGGGGCGGTGTGTCCACCGGCGAAAAACTCTCGATCGTGAAGTAACACGTCTCACTCGCCTCTGCCCAGGCCGGCGCCCACCGAGCAGCCGACCGGGGCAGAGGCTACGCTCCTCAACCATGGAGCAGACGACAAGCGCGATCGAGGCGGCGCGCCGGGCGCTGCTGGAGCACTCGGGCGACCGCCTCGCGTGCGCACGGGCCCGCGGCGTGCTGAGCCAGGCGCGCGAGCTGTGGCCGACGCTCGACGCGGGGGGCCGGGCGACGCTCGGCGAGGCGGCGAGCCGCCTGAAGGCGCTGCTCGACACGCAGGAGGCCGAGGAGGCCCTCTCCAATCCTCCGCCAGAGCCGGAGGAGCTGCTGCGGCGCTTCGGCCTGCGGGAGTTCCGCGCCGGCCAGCGCGAGGCGATCACGGCGGCGCTCGGGGGCCGCGACACGCTGGTGGTAATGCCGACCGGCGCGGGGAAGTCGCTCTGCTACCAGCTGCCGGCGCTCGCCGGACGCGGCCTGGTGGTGGTCGTCAGCCCACTGATCGCGTTGATGCGCGACCAAAACGAGCGGCTGCGCGAAAGCGGCGTGCGCGCGGTGATGCTGGCCTCGGGGATGGAGGAGGGCCACAACGGCAGGGCGCTGCTGGACATCGAGTCGGGCTGGGCGCAGCTGGTGCTCGCCGCCCCGGAGCGCTTCGCCTCGCGCGCGTTCAGAGAGGCGCTCGCGACGCGCAGGATCGCGCTGTTCGTGGTCGACGAGGCGCACTGCGTGGCGGAGTGGGGCCACGATTTCCGCCCCGACTACCTGCGCCTGCACGGCGCGATCGCCGCGCTCGGGCGCCCGCCGGTGATGGCCGCGACGGCGACCGCGACGCCGCGCGTGGCGCGGGAGATCGCGGCCAGGCTCGGCCTGCGCGACCCGGTGTCGATCAGCTCCGGCTTCGACCGCCCGAACCTCGCGTTCGACGTCGTGCGCCTGGAAGGCAAGGGCGCGCTCGCGCGCAAGCGGGCGGCGCTGCTGCGCGTGCTCGAACCGCCGCCGGCGCGCCCGGCGATCGTCTACTGCGGCACGCGCAAAGACACCGAGGAGGTCGCGGAGCTGCTCGCCGCGCGCGGCGTCCCCACCGTCGCCTACCACGCCGGGATGCCCGCTGCCAAGCGCCACCGCGCGCAGGAGGCGTTCATGGGCGGCGAGGCTGAGGTGGTGGTCGCGACCAGCGCCTTCGGGATGGGCGTGGACAAGGCCGACGTGCGCACCGTGGCGCACTGGGCGCTGCCCACGAGCCTCGAGGCCTACTACCAGGAGGCCGGCCGCGGCGGTCGCGACGGCGAGCCGGCCCGCGCGCTGCTGCTCGCTGCGCGCATGGACCTCGGCCGGCTGATCCGCTTCAACACCGAGCGTGGGACGAGCGTCGAAGAGGTGCGCGCGTATGTCGGCCGCCTGCGCCAGCGCGCGCGAGAGGGCAACGTGGAGATCGCCCCCGGCGAGCTCGACGACACCGAGCGAGTGCTGCTGTCGATCGCGGAGCGCGCGGGCGCGGCCGAGCTACAGCCGGGCGCCCGCGGCGTGCTGAGCGCGCGCCTCACGGGGCGCCTGGACTCGAGCGCGGCGTACGGCGCGATCAAGGTCGCCCGCGACCGCGGCTGGGAGGCGTACCGCGCGATCGAGCGGTTCATCGCCGACGACGGCAAGTGTCGCCGCCGGCAGATCCTCGAGCACTTCGGCGACGTTCAACGCGGCGCGCCCGTCGCGCGCTGCTGCAGCGTGTGCGACCCCGACCCGGAGCTCGCGCGGGCGCTGGCCGCCGAGACCCGGCGTCCAAAGCGTGCGGGGAGGGGAACGGCGCCCGCCGAGTCCACCGCGCCCGCTGGCGGATCGCCCGCGTCCTCCGCGTCCTCCGCGCCATCCGCCCAGCTGGCCGCGCCCGCCACGCCCCTCGCCGTACCCGGCGGGTCTTCTACGCTCGCCGCAACAGCGCCGCCGGCGGTGGACGAGGAGCAGTACGAGAAGCTCCGCGCGTGGCGCCTGAGCCGCGCCGAGGGCAAGCCGGCCTTCACCGTCACGGCGAACACCGTGCTCGAGGAGATCCTCCTCCGCCGCCCGCAAAGCACGGAGGAGCTGATCGCGATCCGCGGCATCGGCCCGGCCTTCTGCGCCAAGCACGGCGAGTCGCTGCTCGCGGCGCTGGCTGGGTTGTGAGACGGTCTCGTCGGCGCGTGCGCGCTAGCATCGAAGCCCGCGCCGACGTAGCTCAGCTGGCCAGAGCGCTGCTCTCGTAAGCGCTCGCTGCAAGGGGGCCGAAAGGCGCGAGCTAGAGCCGTTTTTGGCTTGCTAACTCGATATCCGGACCCTTCTACGTGAGACAGATACGGTCAGTCGAGGACAACAATACACGGCCCGCCGGGTACCGCGGCGGTAGAAATCGAGAGCCGACGGCCGGAGTCGAACCGGCGACCCCCGCTTTACGAGAGCGGTGCTCTGGCCATCTGAGCTACGTCGGCATCTTGCTCCAGCATCGTACCGAGGCACACCAGGATCTGTAGGGGAAGCAGCTACCGCAGCCATAGATGCAGCGGCGAAGTGTGGCCTGGCATCGGAAGCGTTCGCCCTGCGATGCGACCAGCGCCGGGCCGCCTCGAAAGACGGCAGATCCGGAATGCAAAAGCGGCAAAAGCGGAATCTCGGGGTGGCAGACGCTGAGAACTGGGGTGGCTGTCTATCACGATGGCGCTGAGGGCGACTCGGGACTCTCGGTTCAAGTCGCATAGGCTCCTCATCCATGGGCGTGCAAGGATGGCCGGCGCGGGCCGATGTTGATGGTCCCGCGAGCCGGGGGACAGAGGTTGGATCGTAAGCCTCTGGGCAACCGCGACCGCGGCTGTTGATCGCCATCGACGGCCGCGTCCAGCCGGGCCGTTGCGAGAGCAGGCAACGGCGCACACCACCGTTGGATCGGCCGCGAGTGACATTGCGGGCCAGCTCGTTCGATACATACCGGCGGAGCTCGTGGCCGCATATACGACCGTCGTCGGGGTCCTGCCGATTTCCGATAGCACGACGGTATGTCGCAGCGACTTCACGCCGCGCTGGCTAGCGCTGGCGGTCTTCGTCGTCCTGACACCGCTGACGCTACAGGTTCTCTATGGAGTGGATCCCCTTTGGCGGACATCTGAGCGCTTTAGCGGCTTGGACGCGAAAGGATGCTGTTCATGCCGCGTACGAGACCGCCGTATCCAGAGCAGTTTCGCCGGGAGGCCGTGGAGTTGGTCCGCGGCGGCCGGTCAGTCAAAGATGTCGCGGAGAGCCTCGGTTGCAGCGACCAGTCGCTGCAACCCTGGGTGAAGCAGTACCAGCTCGATCGTCGGAGCAATTGTCAAGAGTTGTGGATGAGGAGGTGAAGCGTCAGGCGGCGACCTTCTCGTCCGTCCTCGCGTTGTTGTCGTTTGTGACCTTGATTCCGTCCTTGAACTTCACGCCGGCGAGCACGTCGGTGACGAGCTCGT
>DATMMB010000088.1:0-2954 GCA_035569895.1 Solirubrobacteraceae bacterium
ACGGCACGGCTGGCGGGCCAACCGGGGCCGGGCCGACGCGCGGCGGTGCTGGGCGAGCCGGGGGTCTGCGGCGATGACACCGCTGCTCGCCAGCGCCCGCACGGAGATCGCCAACTACCTTTCGACGCTGATCTACGTCTACATCCTGCTGATCTTCGCCCATATCGTCGTCGGCTGGTTGTTCGCGTTCGGCGTGCGCCCGCCCTACTCGCGCGCCTGGGGCGCCCTGATCGGCTTCCTGCGCGACGTGTGCGAACCGTTCCTGCGCATCTTCCGCCGCATCCTGCCGAGCTTCGGCGGTCTGGACTTCAGTCCGATCATCGCGCTGATCGTGCTGGAGCTGATCAACAGCGTGGTTGTGCAGGGCATCATCCACGGTTGAACCGATCTGCCTGGATCCGCGTGCTGCTCGTGGCGCTTACCGTCGTCGCGCTCGACCAGCTCGCCAAGCACGCCGTGCGCGCGTCGATCGTCCCGGGCGAAGAACGCGGCGTGCTGCCCGGCGTTGCGCTGGTGAACACGCGCAACCGCGGCGTCGCATTCGGCTTCCTGCCGGGCGACCCGGTGGCGGTGACAATGGTGATTGTGCTCGCCCTGGCGGCGTTGCTCGTCTATTTCGCGCTGCACACCTCACGCCCTTTGATATGGCTGCCAACGGGGATGCTGCTCGGCGGCGCGCTCGGCAACATCGTCGATCGCCTGCGCGCCGGCTACGTCACCGACTTCGTGAAGCTCCCGCTCGACTGGCCGCCCTTCAACCTCGCCGACGTGTCGATCACACTGGGGGTGATCCTGCTGCTGCTCGTGATCGAGCGGCCCAGGGGAGCGCCGGCGCAGGTTCACGCGGATCGCGCGGCTGCTCATGGCGAGCCGCCGGCGCCTGAGGCGGACAGCCAGGCGCCCGACGCACGCCGCGGGTAGCGCTCCTCGCGGGCGTGCCGCCGCTCAACGCCATGACTCCACCCGCATCCACACCACCGCTGCCCTTCACGATCGCCTACGAAGACGAGCACCTGCTCGTGATCGACAAGCCTGCCGGTTTGGTGGTCCACCCGGCGCGCGGTCACCGCGAGGGCACGCTCTCCCAACTGCTTGTCGGCGTCCCCGGCGGGGGCGGGATGGGCGGGGATCCACAGCGGCCCGGCATCGTCCACCGGCTCGACCGCGACACGTCGGGGCTGCTCGTGGTAGCCCGCTCCGAGGAGGCCCATCGGCTGCTGCAGCAGGCGCTCGCCGCGCGGCGGATCGAACGCGAGTATCTCGCGCTGGTGGAAGGCCGCCCGCCCGCGCGCTCGGGCACGATCGAGGCGCCGATCGGGCGCGATCCGCAGGTGCGCACGCGGATGGCGGTCGGCGGCAACTTCCCGCGGCAGGCGCGCACCCACTTCACACTGGAACGGACGCTGCCCGCGCACTCGCTGCTGCGAGTGCGCCTGGACACCGGCCGCACCCACCAGATCCGCGTGCACATGCGGGCGATCGGGCATCCCGTGGCGGGCGACCCCGAGTACGGCACCGCCGGGACGCTCGGACTCGAGCGTCAGTTCCTGCATGCCACGCGCCTGTCGCTCCCGCACCCGATCACCGCAGCGGCGCTGGAGGTGCGCTCACCGCTGCCCGCCGACCTCGCAGCCGCCCTGCGGCGTGCTGGGGGCCCTTAGCAGCTATCCTGACCGGTCAAATCCGACCCTCGACCCGTACGGGTGCCGATCGTGGCCCTGCTCGCGTCGCGCCGACCAGCGTCGGCCAGCGCGCGAGTCCACGACCGCCGTACGGACTGATCAACCCAAAAGGAACATAGGAGGCGAACGACACCGTGGCCCAAGTAGGCATCGCGGAACTGCTGGAAGCCGGCGTGCACTTCGGCCACCAGACGCGCCGCTGGAACCCGAAGATGCGCCGCTTCATCTATGGCGAGCGCGGCGGCATCTACATCATCGATCTGCTGAAGACCGCCGAGCTGTTGCAGCAGGCGCGCGAGTTCGCCGGCACGCTCGCCCACCGCGGCGGCACCGTGCTGTTCGTCGGCACCAAGAAGCAGGCACGCGACGTCGTCCGCGACGTCGCCACGGCGGCCGGCATGCCGTACGTCAACCACCGCTGGCTGGGGGGGCTGCTGACGAATTTCCAGACAATCAACCAGCGCATCCGCCGGCTGCACGACCTCGAACGCTACGAGACGGAGGGCCAGCTGGCGCTGCTGCCCACGCGCGAGCGGATGGCGCGCCAAGCCGACCTCGCGAAGCTGCGCGCCAACCTCGGCGGCGTCAAAGACATGCAGCGCGTCCCCGACGCGATGTTTGTGATCGACCTCAAAACCGAGGCGATCGCGGTGCGCGAGGCGCAGCGGCTGCGGATCCCGATCATCGGTCTCGTGGACACCAACTGCGACCCCGACGGGATCGACTTCGTGATTCCCGGCAACGACGACGCGATCCGCTCGTGCTCGCTGATCGCCCGCGCGATCGGCGAGGTGGCGGCGGAGGGGCGCAGCGTGTTCCGCGCCGAGGAGGAACGCGCCCGTCAGGAAGCCGAAGAGCGCGCCCGCATCGAAGCGGAGGCGCGTGCCAAGCGCGAAGCCGAGGAAGAGGCGGCGCGCCGCGAGGCCGAGGAGCAGGCGGCGCGCGAGGCGCAGGAGCGGCTCGCCGCACAGCAGGCGGCGGCCACCGCGGCGGCCCAGCAGGCGTCCGCGCAACAGCCTGCACGGGCGCAGGCGGCAGCGCAACCGACCCAGCAAGCGCCATCTGCCCCCGCACCCACTGCTCCGCCCACCGCGACGCCGACCGCGGCGCCCGCGGCCCCGCGCGCCGCGACGCCGACGGTGCCCCCGGCTCCGTCGCCCACCGCGACGCCGACCGCGGCGCCCGCGGCCCCGTCGCCCACTGCCCCGCGCGCCGCGACGCCGACGGTGCCCCCCGCTCCGTCGCCCACCGCGACGCCGACCGCGGCGCCCG
>DATMMB010000089.1:0-9245 GCA_035569895.1 Solirubrobacteraceae bacterium
TAGACCGCGGTGAACAGCGACTCGTCGCTTGCGAGCCGCTCGCGCAGACGGCGGCGCAGCTCGGTGTGGATCTGCGACACGCGGCTCTCCGAGACGCCGAGGCGGGCGCCGATGTCGCGCAGCGTGTGCCCCTCCACATACAGCAGCACGGCGACCTGGCGCTCGCGCGCAGGCAGCTGCGCAAAGGCGGCGCGGAAACGCTCCTTGGCGGCGCTGCGCTCGGCGGAGATGGTGGGGTCGGCGCTGTCGTCGTCGCTTTCGAGCGTGTCGATCCGCTCGATCGTGGTGGAGTCCTCGGAGCGGATCGTGCGGTTGAGCGACCCCACGTCGGCGAGCGCCACCTCGTCGAGGCGGGTGCTCAGCTCGGCCGTGCTCATGCCGGCGGCGGCGGCGAGCTCCGCGCGCGCCGGCTGACGCTCGTGCTCGGCGAGGAAGCGCTCGCGCGCGCCGTTGATCTGGCGCTCGGCCCGGCGCAGCGACCGCGGCGCCCAGTCGTGGCGGCGCAGCTCGTCGAGCACGGCGCCATGGATGCGCGTCCACGCGAACTGCTCGAGCGTCGCGCCCTTCTCGGGGTCGTAGCGCTCGATCGAGCGGATCAGCGCCTCCAGGCCGCAGGAGAGGAAGTCCTCGACGTCGCACTGCGCGGGCACCTCGCGCACCTTGCGGTAGACGATGTAGCGCACCATCGGCGTGAACGTGAAAATCAGGCGGTCGCGCAGCCGCAGATCGCCGGTGCGCTTGTACTGCCGCCACAGCGACAGCACCTCGGCGGCCGAGGTCCTGGCGGCCCCTTGCTCCATAGCTTTCATGTGGTGCTCCGACTCTCGAGGGAAAGTGGTGCGCCCCCGGAAACCACCCCGCCATCCGCTGCAAGCAAGGTGAATATTCCGAAGACCCCGCCGTCATCGGTCGTCCCCCCGAGCGGCTTTAGCCCCGATTTCAGATTCTCAGCACTCGCGCGGCTCAGATATTCCAAACAGCCCGTTCGCAAGAATGCTGGGGGCGCGCCAACTCGCAGGAATGCCGGGGCGCGCCGGCTTGCAGGAATGCCGGGGCGCGCCGGCTCGCAGGAATGCCGGGGCGCGCCGAGTCACAGGAATGAGGAATACGGGGCGCGCCGGGCCGCTGGGGCGCGGCCGCTCGAAGGGTTGCTGGGACGCCGCGACTCGGCTCAGGACTGCGCGGGCGCGGTCGATGACGCAAGCGGGGCGTAAGAGCCCGCAAATCCTGAGCAACTGGCAACCCCCATCGTCATCAAGGGGCGCCGCCTAAAGTTTTCAGCGCGCCGGTCGATCCCATGAGCAAAGCAACCAAACACACCCCGAGCGACATGGCCCAAGGACGGGGCCGCGAACAGCGCCTTCAGGAGAAAGACAGCATGAGCTCGCCGATCACACCAACCACCGGAGCGACCGCGATGCGGCCGGCGCCAGCAGCCGGCGCGAGCGCCCCACCCGCCGGGGCGGCCCGCCCCGGGCCCGTCGCGGCGACGCCCACGGTCGCGCTCGACACGCTGCCCGCCAGCCCGCCGCCGGAGGTGCTCGCGCAAATGGCGAGCGCGGCGCGCACCTACGAGCAACTGAGCGGCCAGGGCCGCGAGCTGCGCTTCGCGCGCGACGCGCACAGCGGGCGCACGCGCATCGAGGTGCGCGACCGCGACGGCAACGTGCTCACCACGCTGTCGCCCGCGCAGGCGCTCGCAGTCGCGGCGGGCGCGCCGCTTCAGTAGGAGGCCCGCCCGATGACCTCGATCAGCTCCACCACGGCCGCCCCGATCAGCTTCAACGGCCTGTCGTCGGGGTTGAACACCGGTGAAATCATTCAGGCGCTGCTGAACGTCGAACGCGAGCCGATCGTGCGCCTCGGCGACGAGCAGACGACGCTCGAAGGGCAGCACTCGCAGCTGCAGTCGATCCAGAGCAGCCTCTCGCAGCTCGGGTTCGACGCGCAGGAACTCGGCTCGCCGTTGCTCTTCAAAGGCTCGCAGACCGTGACATCGAGCGAACCGACGCGGGTCGCCGCCGCCACCACCGCCGGCGCCGCGGTCGGCGGGTATGAGGTGGAAGTCACCCAGCTGGCCAACTCTGGGCAGCGCACGTTCACGTTCAAAAGCCCCGCCGCCGCCGAAAAACTGACGATCGACGGCAACGAAATCGAAGTGGCGGCCGGCGCCACCGCGCAGGATCTCGCCGAAAAAATCAACGGCGACTCGAGCGCCACCGTGTATGCGGCGGCGCTCGGGAACGAAACGCTCGTGCTCTCCACGCGCCAAACGGGCGCCACCGGGGCCGGCTTCATCGCCGTCAGCGACCCCGGCGGGATGCTGGTCGAACAGGCGGGCCTCGCCAAAGAAGGCAAGAACGCCGAATATAAGATCGACGGCGTCGCCGGCAGCTCCGCCACCAACAAGCTGACGAGCGCGATCCCGGGAGTGACGCTCGAACTGAAGGCGCTCACCACCGCTGGCGGGCCGGTGACGGTGGACGTGCAGCCACCCGCCGCCAACGTTCCCACGATCGTCTCGCAGGTGCAGGCGTTCGTGAGCCTCTACAACTCGACGATCGCGACAATCAACACGCAGGTGAACACCAAGCCGCCGAGCTCGCCGGCGGGCACCGCCGAACTGCAGAGCGGGACGCTGTTCGGTGACTTCGAAATGACGAGCCTGCTCGACGCGATGCGCCAGGCGATGTACGAAGCGGGCAAAGAACTGCCGGCGGAAATGTCGAGCCTCGCCGACATCGGCATCAGCACCGGGGCCGCCACCGGCAAAACCACCCCTTCGCAGTCGGCGGTGGAAGGTCAGCTCACGGTGAACACCGCGCAGCTCGAAAGCGCGATCGAGTCCAATCAGGCGGGCGTGGAAAAGATGCTGCAGGGCTTCTCCAAAAGCTTCTACGCGCTGGTGAACGCCAATGCGGGCCCAGGCGGCACCCTGGAAGCGCGGATCAACGGCGACAGCGAACAGGTGAGCGAACTGGGTCACAAGATCGCCGACATGAACGAAATGCTCACGGTGCGCCAGCAGGCGCTGCAGACGGAATTCGAGGCGATGGAAAAGGTGGTCGCCCAGAACAAGTCGATCTCCGAGCGCCTCTCCGAGCAGCTCGCCTCGATGCTCTCCGCCGACGCGGGCGCCAGCTCTTCCTCGTCCTCGTCGAGCAGCTCCTCCTCGAGCGGCTGACAAGCGCGCCAGCTCGCCCTCAACTTCCAGCCGGCGCGACCGATCACCCGGAGCAGTTCGGGTCAACAAGACGCGAGGCAGGGAGCGTATGGCACCAATGACCGCAGCACCGCAGGCACAGGCATACCGCGAGAACACGGTGCTGTCGGCCAGCCCGTCGCAACTGGTGGTGATGCTGTACGACGGCGCGCGTCGGTATCTGCGCCAGGCGGCGGAGGCGATGCGCGAGGGCGAGGTCGAGCGCGCGCACACCACGCTGCGGCGCGCGGAAACGATCATCGCCCACCTCGACGGCGTGCTCGACGACGAGCAGGGCGGCGACCTCGCCCAGCGGCTGCACGCGATCTATCGCTTCTGCCTGACCCACCTCAACCGCGCGCGACTGGGACAGGACGCCGAGCAGGTCGGGCAGGTGTCGGAGATGCTCGGCGAGCTGCGCGAGTCGTGGGCGCAGATCGCGCACGGGTAGCGAAGATGGCCGGCGAACGCGACATCGACGCGGGCGCGGGGCTTTGCTCCTCGACCGCCACCGTGCTCCCGCTTGACCCGGCAACCACGGCCGTGCTCCCGCTCAACCCGGCAACCACGGCCGTGCTCCCGCTCAACCACTCAACCGCGGCCACGGCCTTGCAAGACCAGGCACGCCCAGCCGTCGCGGCGCGCGACCCTAGCGGCCCCCTCGACCCTTACGCGGAGATCCTGGAGCTGGCCAAGCAGGAGCTGCAGCTAGCGCGCGACGGGCGCATCGAGGACCTGCGTGCGCTCGGCCCGCGCTGGGACGAGCTGACCGCCGACCTACCCCTGCCCGCGCCCCCCCATGCCCGCGGCCCGCTGGAACGCGCGGCGGCGCTGCACGAGCGCACCAGCGCGACGCTGATGTCGCTGCGCGAGGCGATGCTGTGCGACATGCGCACGGCGGCCCGCGCCAGCCGCACCGCGCACGGCTACGCCCGTCACGGCGTGCGGCGCGTGCACCGGGTCGACCAGAGCGCGTAGGCCGGGCCGGCTCACCCTGATCGGATATGCGGGGCGGTCCAGCGGCGCTAAAGCCCCCGCCGGCCCTGCCGATGATCGGGGAGACCCGGGCGAGGAAACCCGGGAGGCGGCTCACACGGACGCGAGTCGGCAGGGCCCAAGGAGGGCAGCAATCCCTCGACACGCCTACGCCTTCCCCTCTGCCGCCTTCCCACCGCCGCCCGATGTCGCTGATCGACACCACGCAGATTGCCCTCGAAAGCGCGATGCAGGGCGCCTGGACGCGCCAGACGCTGCTGAGCAACAACATCGCCAACGCCAACACCCCCGGGTATCACCGTGAGGACCTGAACTTCCAAGGGGCGTTGCGCGCGGCGCTCGAAGCCGGGGAGTCCCCGGCGGAGGTGCAGCTCACGCCGGAAGTCAGCCCGCAGGTGGTGGACGCGGAAGGCAACGGCGTGAGCATCGACCAGGAATCGGCGCTGCTGGCGGAGAACGGGCTCGAATACGAGGCGCTCACGCAGGTGATGGGCACGCGCAACGAAATCCTGCGCTCGGCGATGGGGATCAACGGCTGATGGGCCACCTGCGTGCACCAATGCCGCGGCGGCCGATCCTCGGCGGTTCCGTGCGGGCGTCGGCGCTTGAGAGCTTCGCGCGGCCCCCTCGCGGGGAGGCGCGCTGATGGGCCTGTTCGACGCGATCGAAATCGCCGGCAGCGGGCTGAGCGCCGAACGGGTGCGCATGGATGTCACTTCCGAGAACCTCGCCAACGCGCAGACCACGCGCACGGCCTCCGGCCAGCCCTACCAGCGCCAGGAGGTCGTGCTGCATCAGATCGGCGGGCCGGCGGACTTCGAATCGACGCTCGCAAGCGCGCTCGGCGGCAACTCCGGAATCAACGCGTCCGCCGGGGGGCCTCCTGGCGGCGTCGTGGTGGCGGGGATCGTCGCCGACAAGACGCCCGACCAGCTCGTGTACGACCCCGGCAACCCCGAAGCCGACGCACAGGGATATGTGCGGATGCCCAACATCAGCACCGTCAGCGAAATGACCGATCTGATTGACGAGTCGCGCTCCTATCAGTCGGACGTGACCGCGATGCAGACCGCCAAGTCGATGTTCACCGCCACGCTCGGGATCCTCAAGTGAGCGTGCTCCCGGTGGGTGCGGTCGGCGCGGCGCTTTCCAGCGCCACAGCCGGCCTCGGCGGCGCCTC
This sequence comes from Solirubrobacteraceae bacterium, assembly GCA_035569895.1. Classification (GTDB taxonomy): domain Bacteria; phylum Actinomycetota; class Thermoleophilia; order Solirubrobacterales; family Solirubrobacteraceae; genus Palsa-744. The sequence goes on from DATMMB010000089.1 coordinate 5,379, forward strand.
CTCGACGCGCGCGGCCGCCGAACGCGGGCTCGGCGGCTCGGCGCTCGGCGGCTCGGCAGCCGCCGGCGCGGCAAGTCGCCTCGGTCTCGGCTCGCCGAGCGGCGCCAGCGGCGCGTTTGCGGGAAGCGCGCTCGAAGGCGCGCAGGCGGGTGGCTCCCTGCGCGGCGCCGGGGGCATCGAAGCGGCCGGCGGCTCCTCCGGCAACGAAGGCATCGCCGGCGTCGAAGGGGCGACCGGGTCCGAAGGCGCAGGCGGCGCAGGCGCGGAAGGCGCAGGCGGTGGCGGCTTCGGCGAAGCGCTCACGCACGCGATCTCCTCGCTTGAAGGCACCCAGCTGAGCTCCGACGGCGCCGCCCAGGCGCTCGCCACCGGCACCGCCGGCAACCCCGAGAGCGCGGTCGTGACCGTCGAGGACGCGCAGCTGGCGATGCAGCTCGCCTCGCAGGTGCGCACCAAGGCGGTCGAAGCGGTGCAGCAGATCTTCCAGACCCAGGTGTGACCCCAACCCGTATTCCGCATTCCACCGACCCGCCACCGCCCCGGTAGACAAGCACTCGATCGGTCACTCGCGACCCCATCCCCCTCCCTCCTCCTTCCCTTCACTCTCAGACCCGCCCGCGACTCCCCGCGCAACCAATGCCCGTACGCCAAATCACCTCGCGCCTCACCCCCCGCGGCTGGGCGATTCTCGGCGGCGCCACGATCGCCGGGATCTTGTTCATCTACCTGTTCGTGCACACGGTGTCCAAACCGTCTTACGCGACGATCGCCACGGGCCTTGAACCGGCGCAGACGGGCAAGATGACGAGCGCGCTCGACCAGCAGGGGATCGGCTACGAACTGCAGAACAACGGCACGGCACTGGCGGTGCAGTCCAACGAGACCGCGCAGGCGCGTGTCGCGCTCTCGAGTGCCGGGCTGCTCGGCAACGCCCAGCCGGGCTTCAAGCTGTTTGAAAAATCGAGCCTCGGCGAAAGCAACTTCCAGCAGCAGGTCACCTACCAGCGCGCGCTGCAGGGCCAGCTCGAACAGACAATCGACAACGTGCAGGGGGTGTCCGGCGCGCAGGTGGAGCTCGTGCTGCCCAACCCGCAAAACCAGCTGTTCGGCGAAGGCCAAACCGCCTCCTCCGCCGCGGTGCTGCTGAGCGGCACGAGCTCGCTGAGCCCCGCCTCGGTGCGCGGCATCGCCCAGCTGGTCGCCTCCTCGGTGCCCGGCCTGCAGCTGCAGAAGGTGACGATCACCGACGGCACCGGGCAGCTGCTGTGGCCCGCGCAGAATGGCGAAGCGGGCGGCGGCGCCACCGGCAAGCAGGCCGCGCAGGAACGCTACGACGACCAGGTGGAGGCCTCGCTGGATGAGATGCTCGCGCAGACGCTCGGCCCGGGCAAGGCCGAGGTGCAGGTGTACGCGACGCTCAACACCAACCAGACCACCAAGGAATCGCTCACCTACGGCAAGGCGGGGGTGCCGCTGCAGCAGAGCAAGAACCTCGAAACGCTCACGGGCTCGGGCGGCGGCACCACCGGCACCGCCAACATCCCCGCCTACGCGCAGACCGGCGCGAGCGGCAAGTCCAACTACAAGCACGAAGTGACAGGCTCCACGCTCGGCGTCGACAAGACCGTCGAACACTCGACGGTCGCCCCCGGCGAAGTCGAAAGCCAGCACGTCTCGGTGCTGCTCGACCACTCCGTGCCAGCCGCCTCGATCCCCGCGATCAAGGAAGCGGTGACCAACGCCGCCGGCATCCAGGCCAAGCGGGGCGACACCGTCTCGATCGGCCAGATGGCGTTCGCCAAGCAGGCCGCCCCCGCCGGCGAAGGCGCCACCGGCGGGATCATGGGCGACGCCAAGTACGCGCTGATCGGGATCGCCTCGCTGGTCTTCCTATTCTTCGCCACCCGCGGGCTGCGCAAGCGCGAGCGGGAGGGAATCGACAACCAGCCGCCGTGGCTGCGCGAGCTGGAGCTGCCGGTGCGCCTCTCCGAGCTGCAGCGCGAAAGCGTCGGGACGCCGGGCGACGGCGGTGGCCGCCAGCCGATGCCCGCGCTCGCGGCGGCGGGCGCGGGCGGTGGCGCCGGCGGGCCGGACGGCGGTCCGGTGACCGTGCGCCGCCAGGTCGAGAACCTCGCCCAGAGCAACCCCGACCGCGTCGCCCAGCAGGTGCGCACCTGGATGCAGGAGGATTGATGACAGGCAGGACGATCACGCCGGCCAACCGGCGAGCGAGCAACACCACCGAGACGAGACACACCCCGCCCTCGTGCGCCCGCACCCACTCTGAGGCCGACGTGATCGCAAGGCAGGCCTGACCGTGGCGATCGAGCTGCCCCCCGCCAGCGAGCAGCCGACGGCCGCGCTGCCGCTGCACGCCGTCGCGCGCCTCGCCGGCCGGCGCAAGGCCGCGGTGCTGATGGCCGCGCTCGGCTCCGAACGCGCCGCCGACGTGATGCAGCATCTGCACGAGGAAGAGATCGAGAGCCTGTCGCTGGAGATGGCGAAGATGGGTTCCGTCGAAGAGCAGACCGCCGAGGCGATTCTCGGCGAGGTGGCGGCCGCCGCCGGCGACGGCCTCGGCGGCACCGCCGGCGGGATCGAGTTCGCGCGCGAGGTGCTCGAGCGGGCGGTCGGAGCCGAGCGCGCCGAGGAGCTGCTCGGGCGCCTCTCCACCGTGATCGAGATGCGGCCGTTCGAGTTTCTGCGCCGCACGCCCCCCGAGCAGATCGTGTCCTTCCTGCGCGCCGAGTCGCCGCAGACGATCGCGCTGGTGATCGCCAACCTGCACACGGTGCTCGCCGCCCAGGTGCTCGCCCGCCTGCCCGAGCGGATGCAGCCCGACATCGCGCTGCGGATCGCGCGCATGGGCGAGACCTCGCCGAGCGTGATCCAGCAGGTGGAGGAGGTGGTGCGCCGCAAGCTCACCGCGGTCGTCGAGCAGGAGTACTCGACCGCCGGCGGCGCGAAGGCGCTCGCGGACATCATCAACCACGCCGACCGCTCCACCGAGCGGGCGGTGCTCGACCATCTCGGCGAGGTCGACCCCGACCTGGCTGAGGAGGTACGGCGGATGCTGTTCGTGTTCGAGGACATCGTCAACCTCGACGACCGCGCGATTCAGCAGGTGCTGCGCGAGGCCAACCAGAAGGACCTAGTGCTGGCGCTGCGCGGCGTGCCCGACCCCGTCAAGGAGAAGCTGCTCACCAACATGTCAGAGCGCGGCGCGGCGATGCTGCAGGAGGAGATGGAGATCCAGCAGCCACAGCGCAAGCGCGACGTCGACGCCGCCCAGGGCCGGATCGTCGCGGTGGTGCGCCGTCTGGAGGAGGCCGGCACGATCGTGATCGGCGGCGACGACGAGGACAGCGAAGAGGACGCGGTGGTGTGACCTACTCCCTCGAGCAGCTGGAGCCCTCCGCCCCGCCGCCGCTGGGCAGCCCGGCCCGCATCCTCGCCGACGCCGCAGCCGACGCCGAGCGCATCCGCGAGTCCGCGCGTGCCGCCGGCCACGCGGAAGGTGTCGCGCTCGGCCGCGAAGACGGCCGCGCCGAGGTCGCAGCCGCGGCCCAAGCCCTCACCGCCGCCGTGGCGGACGCCGCCGCGCTGCGGAAGCGGATCGCCGAAGAGACCGAGCAGGATGCAGTCGAGCTCGCGCTCGGGCTCGCCGCGAAGGTGCTTGCCGGCACGCTCGAAGCGCAGCCCGAGCGCGTGCTCGACGCGGTGCGGGGCGCGCTGCGCCGGATCGCCGAGCGGCGGCGCATCACCGTGCTCGTGGACCCCGCCGACATCGAGCTCGTCAGCGCCGCGATCGGGAGCTTGCAGAGTGAGGCGGGCGGCATCGAGCAGTGCGAGGTGCAGGCCGACCGT
>DATMMB010000090.1:0-5250 GCA_035569895.1 Solirubrobacteraceae bacterium
CGCGCTGCAGCGGCTCGCCGCGCTCGCCACCCCCGAGTGCCCGTCCGGCGTCCGCGCCTCGATCGGTGTCGCCCAGTGGCAGCCGCCGATGGGCGTCGCGCAGCTGCTGGAAGCGTGCGACGCGGCGCTGCTCGGCTCAAAGCGCGCGGGCAAGGGACGCGTCGGGCTCGCGGCGTAGCGGAGTCGACGCGCTGATAGGAGGCGGTTTCTCCGGGCTTCAGCCCTGCGAGGGCGCGGTTTGATTGACTGAGGGCATGGTCGCCGACAGCTTCGACGCGCGCGCGCTCCTGAAGGTGGGGGGGCGCGAGTACGAGATCTTCCGCCTCGCCGCGCTGGCCGACCGCTTCGACGTGGCGACGCTGCCGTTCTCGCTGAAGGTGCTGCTCGAGAACCTACTGCGCGTCGATGCGCTCGCCGAGGGCTCCGGAGGGTCGCGCACGGTGCGCGCCGGCGACATCGAGGCGCTCGCGTCGTGGGACCCGTCCGCCGAGCAAAACCGAGAAGGAGGGGCCCGACCGAAGCCGGGAGACACGCGCCTCCGGCGCGAATCCCCGTTTCGGCCAGCCGGCCCTGGCGGGCCGGCTGGGCCACCCTCTCGGCGCGAGATCGCGTTCACGCCGGCGCGCGTGTTGATGCAGGACCTCACCGGCGTGCCGGCGGTGGTGGACCTCGCGGCGATGCGCGACGCGATGGCGCAGATGGGAGGCGACCCTGCCCGGATCAACCCGCTGGCGCCGGCGGAGCTCGTGATCGACCATTCCGTGCAGGTGGACGCCTTCGGCACGCGCGACGCCTTCCGCGTCAACGCCGAGCGCGAGCTGGAGCGCAACCGCGAGCGCTACCTGTTCCTGCGCTGGGGCCAGCAGGCGTTCGACAACCTCAAGGTGGTGCCGCCCGACACGGGGATCGTCCACCAGGTCAACCTCGAGTACCTCGCGCGCGTGGTGTTCGTCGAGGATGGTCGGGTGGGGAGTGCCGGTGCGATCAGGGGGGCCGCCGAGGGCGCCGGTGCGCGCACGGAAGACGCTCCGCCGCGCGCCTACCCCGACACGCTCGTCGGCACCGACTCGCACACGACGATGGTGAACGGCCTCGGCGTGCTCGGCTGGGGCGTCGGCGGGATCGAGGCGGAGGCGGCGATGCTCGGCCAGCCGCTGTCGATGCTGATCCCGCAGGTGGTGGGCTTCCGTTTGCGCGGCGCGCTGCGCGAGGGCGCCACCGCCACCGACCTCGTGCTCACCGTCACCGAGCTGCTGCGCGAGCACGGCGTGGTGGGCAAGTTCGTCGAGTTCCACGGCGCCGGCCTCGCCGGGCTGCCGCTCGCCGACCGCGCGACGATCGGCAACATGTCACCGGAGTTCGGCAGCACCTGCGCGATCTTCCCGATCGACGCCGAGACGCTGCGCTACCTGGAGCTCTCCGGGCGCCCCCGCGAGCAGGTGGGACTGGTGGAGGCGTACGCGCGCGAGCAGCTGCTGTGGCACGACGAGCGCTCGCCCGCGCCGCGCTTCTCCGAGGAGCTGGAGCTCGACCTCGGCGCGGTGGTGCCCTCGCTTGCGGGGCCCAAGCGCCCGCAGGACCGCATCTCGCTCACCGACGCCCGGCCGGCGTTTCGGCGCGCGCTCGCCGGTTACGTGCCGAGCGCCGACGGCGAGGACGAAGCGGTCGCCGCCACCTTCCCCGCGAGCGACCCCACCGCCGCGCAGGAGCCCGCCGCCAACGGCGAAGGGCCCCGTGTCGCCAGCGCGGCGGCCGCGGCGGCCGTTGCGGCGGTGGACGCCGACGCCGAACTGGATCGGGAGGAGGGGACGGGCGGGGTCGCCGTGACGCTTGACGACGGCACCGCGACGACGTTGCGCCACGGCCACGTGGTGATCGCGGCGATCACGAGCTGCACCAACACCTCCAACCCCTCGGTGATGATCGGCGCGGGGATCCTCGCCCGCAACGCGCTCGCCCGCGGTCTGACGCGCAAGCCGTGGGTGAAGACCTCGCTCGCGCCCGGCTCGAAGGTCGTCAGCGAATACCTCGACCGCGCTGGTCTCACCGCGCCGCTGGAGGAGCTCGGCTTCAATCTCGTCGGCTATGGCTGCACCACCTGCATCGGCAACAGCGGCCCGCTGCCGGAGGAGATCTCGAAGGCGGTGGCGGAGGAGGACCTCGCGGTGGTGTCGGTGCTGTCGGGCAACCGCAACTTCGAGGGGCGCATCAACCCCGACGTGAAGATGAACTACCTCGCCTCGCCGCCGCTGTGCGTCGCGTACGCGCTGGCGGGCACGATGGACATCGACATCGTCGCCGACCCGCTCGGGCGCGACGGCGAGGGCAACGAGGTGTACCTGCGCGACATCTGGCCGAGCGGCACCGAGATCGCGCAGACGATCGAGCGGGCGGTGCGGTCGGACATGTTCCACAAGAGCTACGCGGAGGTGTTCACCGGCGACGAGCGCTGGAACGCCCTCGACGTGCCGGTCGGCGAGCGCTTCGCGTGGGTGGAGGACTCGACGTATGTGCGCCTGCCGCCGTTCTTCGCGGGGATGCCGCGCGAGCCGGAGCCGATCGAGGACGTGCGCGGCGCGCGCGTGCTGGCGCTGCTCGGCGACTCGGTCACCACCGACCACATCTCGCCCGCCGGGTCGATCAAGCGCGACGGGCCCGCCGGGCGCTATCTGCAGGAACACGGGGTGGCGCCGCGCGACTTCAACTCCTACGGCGCCCGCCGTGGCAACCACGAGGTGATGATGCGCGGCACGTTCGCCAACATCCGCATCCGCAACCGCTTGCGCACGCCCGGCGGCGCGGCGCTGCCGGAGGGCGGCGTCACCTACCACCTGCCGATGCCGGCGGCGAGCTCGCAGGGCGGGCCGCGGGCCGCGGCGGGGGCCGGCGCCGGCGGGCAGGGGCCCGCCGAGCAGCTGCCGATCTACGACGCCGCGATGCGCTACCAGCAGGAAGAGGTGCCCCTCGTGGTGATCGCCGGCAAGGAGTACGGCACCGGCTCCTCGCGCGACTGGGCGGCGAAGGGCACGAAGCTGCTGGGCGTGCGCGCGGTGATCGCGCAGAGCTTCGAGCGCATCCACCGCTCCAACCTGATCGGGATGGGCGTGCTGCCGCTGCAGTTCAAGGACGGACAGTCGGCCGACTCCCTGGGGCTCACCGGGCAGGAGACGTTCTCGATCGAGGGCATCGCCGAGCTGCCGCGTGAGCTGACAGTGCGCGCCGACGACAAGCAGCTCGAGGTGACGGTTCGCATCGACACTCCGCGTGAGGCCGACTACTTCCGCCACGGCGGCATCCTGCAGTACGTGCTGCGAGGGCTGCTCGCCGCATGAGCGCGCCGTCCTCGCCACCGCCCGAGAGTCCGAGCGCGGCTCCCGGCGACTTCCCGCGGGTGCTCCGCGAGCTGCTGGCGGCGCGGGGCCCGTCGGGCTACGAGACCGCGCCCGCGGCGGTGTGGGCGGCGGCGGCGGAGGCGTTCGGCGCGGAGGTGAGCATCGATGTCGTCGGCACGCCCTCCGCGCGGGTGGCCGCGCGTGCTGGCGAGCACGCTCCGTCTCAGTCGCCGTCCGCGGCCCCTGCGCCATCGGCCTCCGCGACCTCCTCGACATCCGGCGCCGGACGCGCGACCCGCCGCCTGATGGTGATGGGCCACATCGATGAGATCGGGCTGATCGTCACCCACATCGACGACGAGGGCTACCTATGGTTTCGCGAGGTCGGCGGGTGGGACGCGCAGATCCTCGTCGGCCAGCGCGTCGTGCTCGGCACGCGCGACGGCGAGCTGCACGGCGTGATCGGCAAGAAGCCGATCCACCTGCTGCGCGATGAGGAGCGCAAGAAGGTCGCCGAGGTGCGCGACCTGCACATCGACATCGGCGCGCGCGATGGCGAGCAGGCGCGCGAGCTGGTGCGCGTCGGCGACGTGGCGGTGATCGCCGGCGACCCTTTGGAGCTGCCGGGTGGCCGCGTCGCCTCGCGTGCGCTCGACAACCGCCTCGGCTCGTTCGTCGCGCTGGAGACCGCACGGCTGGTGGTTGAGGGGGGTGGCCCTGGGGGCGGTGAGGGTGGCCCTGGGGGCAGTGAGGGTGGCGCCGGGGGCGGTGAGGGCGGCGCCGAATGGGAGCTGGTGGCGGTGGCGGCTGCCCAGGAGGAGACCACCTTCGGCGGCTCGCGCACCTCCGCGTTCGCGATCGCCCCCGACGCGGCGATCGTGGTCGACGTGACCCACGCCACCGACGCGCCCGGGATCGAGGTGAAGGATGCCGGCAAGCACCCGCTCGGCTCGGGCCCCGTGATCAGTCGTGGCTCGACGCTCCACCCCCGCCTGTTCGAGCTGCTGCACGACACGGCCGAGCGCGAGGGCATCCCCTTCACGGTGGAGGCGATCGGGCGCAACACCGGCACCGACGCCGACGCCGTGCACCTCGCGCGCGGCGGCATCCCCACTGCGCTCGTGTCGATCCCGCTGCGCTACATGCACTCGCCCGTGGAGCTGGTGGAGCTCGCCGACGTGCACGCCACCGCGCGGCTGATCGCGGCGGCGGCGCGCGCGCTGAGCGTCGATTTCTCGCTGGCGCGCTGAACGGCGCCGCATTTCGGCGGCGCAGGCGGGCGGTGCATCACCAGTTGAACGTCATGCGCACGCCGCGGCGGCGCGAGCGGCTACGACGGCGAGGCCGCCGAGGGGTCGAACGGCAGCACGATCGCCAGCTGGCGCGACTGCGCGAGCACGGTGCCGTCGGCCGCCCAGATCACGCCGTCCTCCTCGAAGAAGCCGTCGTGCACGACGGTGGAGCTGAAGCGGGCGAAGCAGAGCGCCTGCGGGGCGGGGTCGGTTGCCTCTCGCTCAGTGGGGCCGAGTGGTCCCGGCTGCCGCGGCGCGAGCGCTGCGTCGGATCCGCCTCCAAGGTCGCGGCGGAAGTGGATGGTGAGGTCGATCGTGGGGGTGACGGCGGGCTCGGGCAGCCGCACGAACGGCGGCGAGAAGAGCGCGTCGCTGAACAGCGCGAGCGCGGGCGCGTCGATCGGGCGCGGCCCCGGCTGCTCTTTCCCGAGCTGTCCCGGTCCCGCCGTCCCCGGTTGCCCTGGCCCCGGCAGCCCCAACCAGGCGCCGACCTCCATCGGGTCGGTGGAGCCGGTGAAGGGGATCGCGCCGATGCGCGGCTGGAGGATGAGGTTGCGCAGAAAGCGCGGCATCGCCGGGTGGAGCGCCTTCACCGGCGCGCGCTCGGCGTCGGGCGGCGCCACGTC
>DATMMB010000091.1:0-4599 GCA_035569895.1 Solirubrobacteraceae bacterium
TGGCGACCACGCTCGGCGTCGAGGTGCTGGGCGTGGTGCGCCCGGAGGCGGTGCGGGCGGTGGCGGCGACGCGCAGCGGGCGGATCGGGCTGCTGGCGACCCCCACCACCGTCGCAAGCCGCGCGTATGAGCGAGCTGTGCACACGGTGGACCAGCACGTCACGCTCACCGCCGTGCCCTGCCCGGCGCTCGCGCCGATGATCCAGGCGGGCGAGCAGTTCGACGAGCGTGTCGTGTCGAGCGTGCGCGAAGCGTGCTCGCCGCTGAAGGCCGCCGGCGTGGACACGGTGATCCTCGGCTGCACCCACTACCCGCTGGTCGCCCCGCTGCTGCAACGGATGCTGGGCCCGGGCGTCACGCTCGTCAGCTCCGGCGCGGCGCTCGCGCGGCAGGTCGAGCACGTGCTCAGCACGCGCGAGCTGCGCAACCCGCGGGAAGGGGAGGGCGAGTACAGCTTCCTCTGCACCGGCGACCCGGAGGCGTTCCGCGAGCAGGCCACCCGCTTCTTGCAGATGCCGCTCGGGCCGGTCGAGCAGGTGCGGCTGGTGGGCGCTGAGGCGGTGGTGTGAGCGTGGCGCGCAGCGACGACCGCGGCGCCCGCCCGCCGCTGCGCGGGGCGGGTGTTGGAGGCGGGGCGCGCGGCTACCATCGCGCCGTGGCGGGGGCGCCCGCCGCCCGGCGGGCGGGGCGGGTGGTATAGGCATGGCGCGCAGCTACGATCGCGCTCCCGACGGGCTGCGCCCGGTGACGATCGAGCCGGGCTTCGTGCGCACCGCCACCGGTTCGGCGCTGATCTCGATGGGGGAGACGCGCGTGATCTGCACCGCCTCGGCGCAGGACAACGTGCCGCGCTGGTTGAACGGCAAGGGCCGCGGCTGGGTGACGGCCGAGTACGGGATGCTGCCGGCCTCCACCGGCGAGCGCAAGCAGCGCGACGCCACGCGCGGGCGCCTCGACGGGCGCTCGGTCGAGATCCAGCGGTTGATCGGGCGCGCGCTGCGCGGGGCGATCGACTTCGACGCGCTCGGCGAACGCACCATCTACCTCGACTGCGACGTGCTGCAGGCCGACGGCGGCACGCGCTGCGCCTCGATCACCGGCGCCTACGTGGCGCTGTCGCTCGCGTGCGCCCGATTGGCCGATAAGGGGGCGTTCGAGCGCTCCCCGCTCACCGGCTCGGTGGCGGCCGTCTCGTGTGGGATGGTGGACGGGGTGGCACTGCTCGACCTCGACTACTCCGAGGACTCCTCGGCCGAGGTCGACGCCAACGTGGTGATGACCGGCGAGGGCGATCTCGTGGAGGTGCAGGCCACGGCAGAGCGCACCCCGCTCTCGCGCGCCTCGCTCGACGAGCTGCTGGCGCTCGCCGCCGGCGGGATCGAGCAGCTGCGCGCGGCGCAGGAGCGGGCGATCGGCGCGATTGGCACCCCGGCGGGCGCCCCGTCGAGCTGATGGTGAGCTCAGCTGTGCGCCGTCACGGTCGGCGGCGGACGCATCGCGCCCAGCGACGGGCGGTCCTCGCGTGCGATTGATCCTGGCGACGCACAACGAGCACAAGCGCCGCGAGCTCGAGCGGCTGCTGGCCCACCACGAGATCGCGCTGCTGCCCGACGCGGTGCGGCTGCCGCCGGAGGACGGGACCACGTTTGCCGAGAACGCCTCGGCGAAGGCGCGCGCCGCGGCGACGGCGACCGGCGAGGTGGCGATCGCCGACGACTCGGGAATCGAAGCGGCGGCGCTCGGCGGGGCGCCCGGCGTGCGCTCTGCCCGTTATGCCGGCGAGCACGCCAGCGACGAGCAGAACCTCGCCAAGCTGCTGCGCGAGGCGCCGGCCGGCAGCGCGCTGGCGTACGTGTGCGCGCTCGCGTACGTCGATCCCATGGGCGGGGTCGAGCGGCTGTTCGAGGAGCGCTGCACCGGTCGCCTCGCCGCTGCGCCGCGGGGGAGCGGCGGCTTCGGCTACGACCCCGCGTTCCTGCCCGACGACTGCCTACCGGGAGGGGGCGAGGGTGGGCGCGAAAGCCCGCAGACGATGGCCGAGCTGAGCGACGCACAGAAGGACGCGATCAGCCACCGCGGGCGCGCGGCGCGAGCGCTGGAGGAGTGGCTGCTCAGAAGAGATTGATCGCCGCCGAGGCTCCAACAGCGACCGACAGCACCGCGTAGCCGGTGTAACCCGCCAGCAACAGCAGCGCGGCCGTCAGCACGGCGACCAGCACGGTCGTGATCCAGGCGACGTGGGGGAGGTCCATCGGCGCGGATATTCTCGCATAGCGATGCGACTGCTCTCGACGACCGCTCGCCTACGCTGCGTATGACGGCGGGCTCGTCAACCTTCGCCGACACCCTCGCGGCGCGCGTGGCCGAGCGCGAGTCACAGGTCGTGCTCGGGCTCGACCCCGACCCCGACGGTTTGTGGCCGCAGGCGCACAGCGATGTGCACCACCGCCACACCGACGCCTCGCACGCGCTGCGCACCGCCATCGCCGTGCGCGTGCACTGCTGCGCGCTGATCGACGCCGTCGGACCGGCGTGTGTCGCGGTGAAGCCGCAGCTCGCCTGCTTCGAGCGGCTTGGCGCTCACGGCTGGGAGACGCTCGACGCGGTGTGTGCGCACGCGCGCAGCCGCGGCCTGCTGGTGATCGCCGACGGCAAGCGCGGCGACATCGCGGTCAGCGCTCGCGCCTACGCGGAGGCGCTGTACGAGCGGCTGGGCGTCGACCTCGCCACCGTCAACCCGCTGCTCGGACGCGACGCGCTGGCGCCGTTCATCGAGACGGCGCGCGCGCGGGGGGCGGGTGTGCTCGTGCTCGTGCGCACCTCCAACCCCGGCGCCGCCGACGTGCAGGATCTGCGGCTCGACTCGGGCGAGACCGTGTGGGAACGGCTGGCGGTGCTCGTCGCCGAGCTGGGCGCCTCGCCGGCCCGCGCCGCTGGGGGCGGCGTCGGAGTCGGGGGGTGCGAAAGGGGAGCCGCCGCAGCCGCGGTCGACGCATCCGGAGGGAGAGAGGGGGGGGCGGGCGCATCTCGCCTCAGTGATTTGGGCGCGGTCATGGGGGCGACGCAGCCACAGCATCTCGAGCGCGCGCGTGAGCTGATGCCCCGCGCGGTGCTGCTGCTGCCGGGCGTGGGCGTGCAGGGGGGGCGCGTGGAGGACCTCGCCGCGGCCTTCGCCCCCGGGCGCGCCGGCGGCCTGATCACCGCCTCGCGCAGCATCGCTGGCGCGCACCTCGCCGCCGGCGGCGACCCCGCCGAGGCGGCGCGCGCGGAGGCCGAGCGGCTGCGCGCGGCGGCGTGGTCGTTGTCCGTGTGAGCTCTGGCGGCATCTCGACCGTGGGCACCCCGGTGTGGAGTGTCTTTTTTCGAGCCCAACCACTTCACAAAATAAAGCTGGTGAGGGTCCAAAAAGACAGCAACACAACACCTGGCACCACCAAGCCCGGGAATTTTTAGGCTGCGCTTGGAGTGGGTCGGCTACCCTGGGCGGGCGCGCCGTGTCGCAATCCCCTGGTGGCGGGCGCGGACGCGGATGAGGCACTTGGTGTACTGCGGATGATCATCACCGTCACGCTCAACGCGGCGATCGACAAGTCGCTGTCGGTGCCCAACTTCCGCATCGGCCGCCGGCACCGCACGGTCGAGCAGCGCACGATGGCGGGCGGCAAGGGCGTCAACATCGCGCGCGCGCTGAAGGCGCTGGGGCAGCCGGTGATCGCGACGGGGATGGCAGGCGGCCCCACCGGCACGCGGATCGTCGAGCAGCTCACGGAGGAGTCGATCCTCAACGACTTCGTGCGCATCCGCGAGGAGTCGCGCACCAACACCTCCGTGCTCGACCCCACCAGCGGCGAGCAGACTGAGATCAACGAGCGCGGCCCGCGTGTGAGCGAGCGCGAGGTCGAGCTGTTCCGCGACAAGCTCCTGTACCTCGCGCGCGGCGCCGCGATCGTCGTGTTCGCTGGCTCGATCCCGCGCGGGGTGGAGCCCGACGTGTACGCGGGGCTGATCCGCGACCTGCAGCGCACGGGCGTGACGACCATGATCGACACCGACGGCGACCCGCTGCGCCACGCCGTACGCGCCGAGCCCGACGTGGTGTCGCCCAACGTGCTGGAGGCCGAGGAGCTGGTCGGTCACGAGTTCGCCGACGAGTATGAGCGCTCGCTGGCGGTCGGCGAGCTGGTGGCGCTGGGGGCGCGCGAGGCGATCATGACGCTCCTCGACGGCTGCTTTGCGCAGGTGCAGATCGACGGCCAGCCGACGCTGCTGCGGGTGCGCATCCCCGAGCGCGAGCCGGTCGCCAGACGCGGCTCGGGCGACGCTTTCCTCGCCGGTTATGTGGCGGCGCGCTACGAAGGCAAACCCCCCTCCGAGTGTCTGCGCTTCGCTGTGGCCTGCGGCGCGGAGTCCACCGCGCGCCTCGGCGCCGGCCTGATCGAGCGCCGCGAGGTGCACCGCCTCGAGCACGAGGTGGAGCTTCAGCCGGTGGAGCTGCCGGCGGCAGCGAAGGGGTGACGGTGGGGCGCTTCGGTGTCGCGGACGCTCACCCGCGGGCCGCGCTCGTTGGATGGCATGGACCGAGCCGTCGTGCTGACAGTT
>DATMMB010000092.1:0-4915 GCA_035569895.1 Solirubrobacteraceae bacterium
GCAAGTCGAAGTGCTCGCGCACGAGCTCCATGATCCGCGCCGGCTCGAGCTTCTCGGTGCCGAACGTCTCCACCATCACCGACACCGGGTGCGCAACGCCGATCGCGTACGCCACCTGTACCTCGGCACGGTCGGCGAGACCGGCGGCGACGACGTTCTTCGCCACCCATCGCACCGCGTACGCGGCCGAGCGGTCAACCTTCGAAGGGTCCTTGCCCGAGAAGGCGCCGCCGCCGTGGCGCGCCATCCCGCCATAGGTGTCGACGATGATCTTGCGCCCCGTCAGCCCGCAGTCGCCCATCGGCCCGCCGATCACGAAGCGCCCGGTGGGGTTGACGAGGAAGTTGCGCAGCAGTCGCTTCTCCTCGTAAAGCTCCGCCGGCAGCACGGGACGCAGCACGTGCTCGAAGAGGTCGGGCTTGATCAGCGTCTCGGAGTCGATGCCGTCGGAGTGCTGCGTGGAGATCAGCACCTTCTCGACCGCCACCGGCCGCCCCCCGCGGTAGCGGATGCTCACCTGCGTCTTGCCGTCCGGGCGCAGGTAGGGAAGGATGCCGGCCTTGCGCACCTCCGCGAGCCGCTTGGAGAGCTTGTGCGCGAGCAGGATCGGCAGCGGCATCAGCTCCTCGGTCTCGTTGGTGGCATACCCGAACATCATCCCCTGGTCGCCCGCGCCGGCCACGTCGAGCCGGTCGTCGTCGAGCGGGTCGTGGCGTGTCTCGTACGCGGCGTCCACGCCCTGCGCGATGTCCGGCGACTGGCGGTCGATCGCGTTGATCACCGCGCACGTGTCGCAGTCGAAGCCGTACGCCGCGTTGTCGTAGCCGATGCCGCGCACGGTCTCGCGCGCGATCTCCTGGATGTCGACGTAGGTGTCGGTGGTGATCTCACCCGACACCACGATCAGGCCGGTGTTGACGAGCGTCTCGCACGCCACACGCCCGTAGGGGTCCTCGCGCAGCACGGCGTCGAGCACGCCGTCGGAGATCTGGTCGGCGATCTTGTCGGGGTGCCCCTCGGTCACCGACTCGCTGGTGAAGAGGAACTCTCGGTCGGGGTTGGATGCCATCGGTGGCGAAGTGTATCGGCGATCACGCCGCCCGGCGAGGAGCGGCGCGACCCGAGCGTTGGCCGCGCTCCACGAAGTCGATGATCAACGGCACCCCATCCATGCCGTAGCGGGCACGCAAGCGGTTCTCCAGGAAGTAAGCATAGTCGCGCGTCACGCGGGCGCGCGAGTTCACCTGAATCGCGAAGCGCGGGGGGCGCTCGCCGATTTGGGTCATATAGATCGGCTTCAGGCGGTGCTGTGCGGAGCCACGGCGGGTGCCGACCGGCGGCTGGCGCGCCTGCAGCGCCTCGGCGAGGAAGCGGTTGAGCTCGGGTGTGGGGATTCGCGCCGCGCGGCGATCCCCCAGTGCGAGCGACTCGGTGAGCAGCCTCGCGGCGTGGCGGCCGGTGGTGGCGCTCGCCGTCAGCAGGCGCGGGCGCAGCCGCAGCTTTTCGGCCACGCGCGCGCGTTCGTGATCGAGCAACCGCTCGCGCGACATCGACGAATCCTCACTCGGTGCTAGGAGCGGTTGATGGGAGGAAAAGGGGTGGGTCGGCTCGCCCGCATCGGGGCGGGCGAGGAGATCCCACTTGTTCAAGACGAGCGCCGTCGCGCAGCCGGCCTTCATCGCCAGCTCGGCGATCCGCAGGTCCTGCGCGGTGACCCCGTCGGTGGCGTCGCACACCACCAGCGCCACGTCCGCGCGCTCAGCGGCACGGCGCGAGCGCAGCGCGGTGTAGTACTCGATGGAGTCGGCGACCTTCGCCTGGCGGCGCATCCCGGCGGTGTCGATCAGCGTCACGCCGCGCCCATCCACCAGCAGCGGCGTGTCGATCGCGTCGCGGGTGGTGCCCGCCTCCTCGGAGACGATCACCCGCTCCTCCCCGAGGAAGCGGTTGACGAGCGAGGACTTGCCAACGTTGGGCCGGCCGATCAGAGCGAGGCGCAGTGTGTCCAGCTCGGCCGGCGCGTCGGCCGGCGGCAGCAGCGCCACGATCCGGTCGAGCAGGTCCCCCGAGCCGAGACCCTGCGCGGCCGACACCGCCAGCGGCTCGCCGAGGCCGAGGCGATGGAACTCGCTCGCCAGCGGCAGGTCGCTCGCGGTGTCGCACTTGTTGGCGGCCACCACACTCGGCAGCGGGGCGCGGCGCAGCAGGTCGGCGAGCTCCTCGTCCCCGGGGCGCGCCCCCGCCTGCGCGTCCACCACGAGCACCGCCACCTGCGCTTCGGTGAGGCCCGCCTGCGCCTGCTGGCGGATCGAGCCGGCCAGCGGGTCATCGTCGCGGAAGTCAACGCCGCCGGTGTCGATCAGCGTGAACGTGCGCCCGTTCCACTCGCACTGCACCTCGTTGCGGTCGCGCGTCACCCCCGGGCGCTCGTGCACCACCGCCGCGCGCGTGCCGCTCAGGCGGTTGACGAGCGATGACTTGCCCACGTTGGGGTAGCCGACTATGGCGACCTTCAGCATTGCGCCAGTATGAGCCATGCACGCAGTGAAGCCGCGCCCAACGCCCCGGTCGCTGCACCCGCGGTGCCGCGGCCGGCGTGGCGTGGGGAGCGGTTGGGCGCGCCGACCCTATGAGGGGGTCATGGCCACGATGCGCTCGACCACATCGTTCACGTCGAGCCCGGTGGTGTCGAGCGTCACCGCATCCGCGGCCGCCCGCAGTGGGCTGTGCTCACGATCGCGGTCGCGCCGGTCGCGGCGCCACAGTTCCTCCAGAACCCCCTCGCGATCGAGGCCGAGCTCCGCGGCGCGCCGGCGCGCCCGCTCGGCCGGATCGGCGGTGAGAAAGACCTTCAGCGCCGCATCGGGGGCGACCACCGTGCCGATGTCCCGGCCCTCGGCCACCAGATCTCCGCGGGACACGAGCTCCCGCTGCTTCGCCACCAGCTCCTCGCGCACGGCCGGGTCGGAGGCGACGCGCGACGCCTCCTCCGAGACCTCGCGTGTGTGGAGCTCGTCAGTCACGTCGCGGCCGTCCAGCAGGACGCGCTCGCCCAGCTCGATGCGCGCCGCCCGCGCCAGCCGCGCCGGCGGCTGATCTGGCGAGGCGAGCGCGAGCAGCGCGACGCATCGGTACATCGCGCCGCTGTTCAGGTAGGTGAATCCCAGTCTGCGCGCCAGCCCGCGCGCCACCGTGGACTTGCCCGCGCCCGCGGGACCGTCGATCGCGATCACCATCGGTCGGCTCCCGCGGGGACCGCCCGCACATCCACCCTGCCAATGAGCACTACCGGGAAACCCACGGGTCGGGGGCGCATCAGCCCGCCAATCTTTCGAGGTCCTCGACGAACCCTGGGTAGGAGACGGCCGCCGCCTCGATCCCGCGCACCTCCACGCCCTCACGCGAGGCGAGGCCGGCGACCGCGCCGAGCATCGCCAGGCGGTGGTCGCCGTGCGCGTCGAGCACGCCGCCGCGCAGACCGCCGGTGCCGGTGACGGCGAAGCCGTCGTCGGTCGCCTCGATCTCGGCACCGAGGCCGCGCAAACCATCGACCACGGTGGCGATCCGGTCGGACTCCTTCAGGCGCAGCTCGTGCGCGCCGCGCACCACCGTCTCCCCTTCGGCGAAGCAACCGAGCAGCGCCACCAGCGGCAGCTCGTCGATCGCCGGCGGCACCTCCGCGGGGCCGACGAACGTCCCCTCCAGCGCCCCCGCGGCGACATCGAGGTCGCTGATCGGCTCCTCGGCCACGAGCTCGCCCCCCTCGGCCTCCAGATCGCCGAGCACGATCCCCTGCATCCGCATCAGGATGCGCAGAAAGCCCGAGCGCGTCCAGTTGACGCCGACGTCGCGGATCAACAGCCGCGAGCCGCCCACCAGCACCCCGGCGGCGAGCATGAACGCCGCCGAGCTCGGGTCGCCCGGCACTCGCACGCGCTCGAGCACCAGCTCGTCGGTGTTGGTGACGGTGACCGAGCGCCCGTTGCGGTGGATCCTGACGCCGGCGCCCAGCAGCATCCGCTCGGTGTGGTCGCGGCTGTGCTCGGGCTCGGTGACGGTGCTGGCGCCGTCGGCGGCGAGGCCGGCGAGCAGCACGCACGACTTCACCTGCGCGCTCGCCACCGGCAGCGTGTAGGAAATCGAGTGCAGCCGCCCGCCGTGCACCTCGAGCGGCGAGAAGCGCCCGTCGCGCGCCCGCAGCTGCGCGCCCATCAGCGCGAGCGGCTCGATCACGCGATCGACCGGGCGGCGGCGGATCGACTCGTCGCCGTCGAGCGTGAAGGAGCGTCCCTCCTGCGCCGCCAGCCAGCCGGGCAGTAGGCGCAGCAGCGTGCCGGCGTTGCCGACGTCGATCGCTCGCGCGGGCGCGCGCGCCTCGCGCAGGCCGGCGCCACGCACGATCACCGCCTCCGGCTGCATCTCGACGAGCGCCCCCAGTGCGCTCACGGCGTGAAGCGTCGCGGTGGTGTCGGCGGCGTGCAGGTAGTTCTCGATCCGCATCGGGTAGGAGGCCATCGCGCCCAGCAGCGCCGCGCGGTGGGAGATCGACTTGTCGGGCGGCGCCGTCAGCGCGCCGCTCAGCGGGCCGCTCGGCTCGAAGCGGAGGTTCATAGCGTCCCGCAGCCTACGAGTCCAGGCGCAGCAGCGTCTCCCGGTCGGCCCGGGCGCTCTCGTTCCACTCTTTCAGCACACCGGCGTCGGCCTCGACCAGTGCCTTACGGATCACTGCGAGCCGGTCTGTCAGATCATCGATCGCCACCATCAGCGCATCACGATTCGCGAGGTAGATATCCGTCCAAATAGCGGTATTAGAGCCCGCGACTCGCGTGGCGTCCAGGAAGCTCCGTCCCACCCCGAGCGGGCGTAACGGCGCAGGTTGAACATCGTCGCTTCGCACCGCCATCAGTTGCGCGAC
>DATMMB010000093.1:0-7234 GCA_035569895.1 Solirubrobacteraceae bacterium
GCGTCGGGTAGCGGCCGCCCTCGGAGGAGATCACGCCCGGGCCCTCCAGCACGTTGGAGCACAGCCCGATGATCGACACCCACGGCGCGTCGAGCGTGAAGTACACGCCCGGCTGGTTCATCGCGCTGCGCACGAGCCCGCCGGAGTCCGGCGAGGGGCCGGGCGCGGCGGCGCAGAAGTTGCGCAGGAACGCGAACAGCGATTTGGTGTTTTCGCTCTCTTCGGAGGGAAACCCGTCGTGGTTGCCGGGGATCGCGAAGATCGGCGCGTCGTAGCCGCGGAACGGCTCGTAGAACTGGTCGTAGTAGTACTGGTGCTCGCCGAAGCTGTACACCACGTCGCCGAGGTGAAACAGGAAGGCGGGGCCCTCGCCCGTCGGCGCCGCCGCCAGCTCGGCGGTCATCGCGTCGGCGACGCCCGCGACGGTGCCCACGTGCGCCGCTTCGGAGGGCCCGGTGTCGCCGACCGCGTGGAACACGATCCGCTTCGCCGCCACCCGCGGCGCGAGCGGGCCTTCGCCTGTCACCTGCGCGAGCTGCACGTGCGGGGGACTCACGCGCGGCGGGGGCACGGGCTGCAGCTGGTTTTCGTGTTCCTCGTAGTACGGCGACTTGTAGTACTGCTCGCTGGTGTTGTCCACCTGGAAGACGTCCTCGTCTTCGCCGATGGGCTGGGGGTCGGCGAACAGCTGCCCTTCCGGGCCGACGAGGTTCTGGCTGAGGCCGGGCACCGGCGGCGTGCTCGACGGCGCCGGTTTCGGCGGCGCGGGCGCTGGTTCCGCGGCCGCTTCCCCGGTGGCTCCCCTCCCGCCCGCGGCGGCTCCGGACGCGGCCCCGGCACCGGCTGCGGCGCCGGCACCTGCACCAGCGACCCCGGCACCGGCACCGCCCGCCCCAGCCCCAGCGGCAGCACCCATGGCTTCGGCGGCCGGCGCGGCCGACTTCAACGCCTGCAGCAGCCGCGCGCCGTCGGGCCGCCCCCAGCCGGTGCACGCATCCCAGCCCGCACCGGCTTTGTAGCTGGGGTTGTCGCCTTCGGTGATGTCCACGCACCCTTCCCTCAGGTGGGCGTACAGCTGCGGGTTGCAGAAGCCCAGCGGCGTCCCGGTGAGCCCGTTCAGCAGCGTGATCAGCGCCGCCCACAGCGGTGCGGCGGCGCTCGTGCCGCCGATCCCGCCGAGCTGGGGGTTGGCAGCCCGCCCACCCGGTGTGAGCACCCACATCGGCGTTTCCGGGTCGGCGAGGCTGGCGACGTCGGGCACGCCGCGGCCGGTGCCGCTATGCCCGTCGGCGTTCGGCGGCACCCCCGCGGCCGCCTGCCACTCGGGGACTCCGAACAGGCGGCTGACGCCGCCGCCGGTCGCGCCGTTGCCCGCGCCGAGGTCGTTCCACACCACCTCCTTGGAGATCGTCCCGCTCGCCGGGTCGGCTTCCACGCGGATGCCCCCGCAGCCCAGCACCCACGGGCTGGACGCGGGGAAGTCCACGTGCGGCGGCCCTTCTCCTGACTCGTCCGCCGAGCCGTCGTCGCCGGCGGCGCAGCAGATCGTGATGCCCTGCGCGGCGGCCTGTTCGAAGGTGCCGTTGATCAGTTTCACCGCCTGCTCGGTCCACAGCCCCTTGGTTTCGTCGTCCTCGGGGTTGCCGTAGGAGATCGAGATCACCTTCGGCTTGTTGACGGTGTCGGCGACCGCCGCCTTGATCGCGTTCACCCACCCCTCTTCGGTGAACTCTGTGAAGTACACCGCCACGTCCGCGCCGGGCACCACGCCGCCGACGGTGCAGAGGTCGAGCAGCACCTCGCCGCTGGCGTCGCTTTCTTCGCTGCCGTTCCCGGGCTGGTTGCCGGGGCCCTGCACCACCACGTCGGTGATGCTCGGCGCCTGCTGTCCGAGCGCTTGCGTGAAGTAGGTTTCGAGCGCGGCCTTTTCATATCCGCCCTTGGCGCTCTGGCCGGTGCTCATGATCTGACCGTTGAACGCGAACACCGCCACGCACTGCCCAGCGCCCTCGCCGGCGGGGAAGTCGAACAGCTTCGCCAGCGTCGGCGGCGTGTAGGCGTTGGCGGGCGGCGCCGCCTTGGCCGCCAACGCCACGGGCGCGTGCTTGGAGACGCGCGGGCGGGTGCGCACCATCTTGCGGTTGTCGAGGCCGAGCACCCCCTCGACGATCCCGGCGAGCGCGGCGGGGAGCGCGATCTCGCCCTCGTAGGAGCGGTACACCCCGCCCTCGGGGTGCTCGTAGTGGCGCAGCGTCACCCCGAACGCCTCCCCCATCTGCTTGGCGGTGCCCCGCACGCGCACGAGCCGCTTGGCGATGCTCTGCTCCACCACTTCGAGCTTGTGTTCGCGCGCGAACGCGATCACCGTGTCGAGGTCGGCCTGGGCCGCGCCGAACGCCGCCACCGCCTGCTCGGGGCGCAGGTAGGCGCGCGCGTGCGGCGCGAGACGGCCGAGCTGGTGCGCGCTCGGCGCGGGGGTCGCGCGCGGGTCGCGCTGCACATACACGGTCGCGTTGAGCTTGTCCGCTGGTTTCAGCGCCCGCGCGGCGGGCTTGGTGTCGATCGGCCGGCTACTGCCCGACAGACGGAAGGCAGTGCTCATATGGACCTCCGGTGGATTGCGAGCTGCGTGGACGGTGCCACCCATCAGAAGCCCTGCCGCTTCGCCACGATGGCCTGTGCCGATCGTACAGGACACCGGTGGCTGAGTGGATTCTTTCTGTAAAGATTCTCGAACAGCGTCCCGAATCGGACGCCGCCGGGCCCTATGGCTCGAGCTCGCCGTCGTAGAGCGCGAACACCGCGCCCTGCGGGTCGGCGACGACCGCGATTTTCGCGATCTGAATCTCGATCGGACCGGCGTGCACGGCGCCACCCAGCTCCCCCACTTTGGCGAGCGCGGAGTCGAGATCCTCGACGCCGAAGTACGCCAGCCAGTACGGCGGGGCGCCGGGCTGGGTCAGCGGACGGATGCCACCGGCGTTCGCGTCGCCGTTCTTGATCGACAGATACGGTTGGGCGCTCCCCTCGAAGGGCGCCACCGTCCAGCCGAACAGCTGCGTGTAGAAGGCGCTGGAGGCGTCGAGGTCGGGGGAGCTCAGCTCGTTCCACACCGGCGCGCCGGGCGCGTTGACGAGCGCCGCGCCGAAGTGTTCCTTGGGCTGCCACAGCTCGAAGGCGGCGCCCTGCGGGTCCTGGATCACTGCCATGCGGCCCACGTCCATCACGTCGAACGGCTCCGCGTGCACGGTCGCGCCGAGCTCCTTGGCGCGCGCCGCGGTCGCGTCGGCGCTCGCCACCGAGATGTAGGAGTTCCACATCGGCGGCACCCCGGCCTCGCGCTGCTGGTCTGGCTGCGTGGCGATCGCCCCGACGTTCTTGCCGTCGCGCTGCATCATCGAGTACACGTACCCGCCGTCGCCCACCGGGCGGTCGTCGGCCCCCCAGCCGAGCAGGCCGCCATAGAACGCCTTCGCGGCGTCCTGGTCGGTGGTGGTCAGTTCCGTCCAGCAGAAGGTGCCGGGGGTGTATCCGGTGCGCTCGCCCATCGCGGCTGATCCTACAGCACGGCCGCCGAGGAGGCGCAACCGGGCGCAGGGCACTGCTCCATCAGCTCCCCGACCTCGCCCCTGACGCGCGCGAGCGGCTCGCGCGCGTCGGTGCGCACCGCGTTGATGACCTCGTCCATCCAGCGCGCGATCTCCTCCATGTGCTCGGCGCCGAGGCCGCGAGTGGTGGCCGCCGGGGTGCCGATCCGCACGCCGGAGGGATCGAAGGGCTTGCGCGGGTCGAACGGGATCGCGTTGGCGTTGGTGACGATCCCCGCCTCGCTCAGCGCGGTCGAGGCTTCCTTGCCGCTCACGCCCTTGGAGGTCACATCGATCAGGATCAGGTGGTTGTCGGTGCCGCCGGAGATCAGTGTGAAGCCGCGCCGCGTCAGCGCGTCGGCGAGCACTTTGGCGTTGGCGACCACGTTGTGCGCGTACTCGCCGAACGCGGGCGTCGCCGCTTCGCCGAGCGCGACCGCGATCGCCGCCGTCTGCTGCTGGTGGGGGCCGCCCTGCAGCCCGGGGAACACCGCTTTGTCGAGCGGCTTGGCGTGCTGCTCGCGGCACATGAGGATCGCGCCGCGCGGGCCGCGCAGCGTCTTGTGGGTTGTGGTCATCACCACGTCGGCGTGCGGCACCGGCGATGGGTGCGCGCCGCCCGCGATCAAGCCGGCGAGGTGCGACACGTCGGCGACCATCAGCGCATCGACTTCCTTGGCGATCGCAGCGAATGCCGCAAAGTCGATTGTGCGGGGCACCGCGGTGCCGCCACAGAACAGCAGCTTGGGACGGTGCTCCAGCGCCAGTTCGCGCACTTCGTCCATGTCGACGCGGCCGGTGTCCTCGCGCACCCCGTAGTGCACCGCGTTGAACCAGATTCCCGTCGCCGACACCCCCCAGCCGTGTGTGAGGTGGCCGCCCGCCGGCAGCGACAGGCCCATCACGGTCTCCCCCGGCTTGACGAACGCGAGGAAGATCGCGAGGTTGGCGGGCGAGCCCGAGTAGGGCTGCACGTTCACGTGCTCGGCGCCGAACAGCTCCAGCGCCCGCGTCTGCGCCAGCCGCTCGATCTCGTCGATGATCTCGTTGCCCTCGTAGTAGCGCTTGCCCGGGTAGCCCTCCGCGTACTTGTTCACCAGCACGCTGCCGTTCGCCTCCAGCACCGCCGGCGAGCAGTAGTTCTCGGAGGGGATCAGGCAGAGCGACTCCGCCTGCCGGCGCTCCTCGCGCGCCAGCAGCCGGGCGAGGTCGGGGTCGGACTCTTCGAGGGCCGCGAGCATTGGGGTCATTCTACCGGGGCCGTCGGCTGCGGCGGTCGGCCGGGGAGCAGCCGGGGCGGTCGGCCGGGCACCCCCCGCTTCCCGCCGACGCTGGGCCGTCAGCGCCCCGCCGCGGCATCGGCCGCGGTGCGGGCTCCGCCTGCGGCGGCGAACGCGGCGGCGCCGACAGCTCGCGGGCGCGGCGGCGAATAACATGGCGGCAACCCCCCGATCCCGGAGCGAGCCTTCCCGTGAGCATCACACCGAGCGCGCAGTACCGATTGACGATCCGCGTCCGCCTCGACGACACGCCCGGCGCGATTGGCCAGGTGACGAGCGCGATCGGCGCGGCCGGCGGCATGGTGGCGGCGGTGGACCTGATCGACGCCGACGCGAGCACGAGCGTGCGCGACGTGGTGGTCGACGCCGCCAACCGCGAACACTGGGGCCGGATCCTCGACGCGATCGAGGTGCTCGACGGCATCGAGGTGGTGGACACGACCGACCGCACCTTCCTGCTGCACGTGGGAGGCAAGATCGAACAGCGCAACAAGCACCAGCTGAAGACGCGCGACGACCTCTCGATGGTGTACACGCCGGGCGTCGCGCGGGTGTGCATCGCGATCCGCGACGTGCCCGAGCGCGCGGCGCAATACACGATCAAGCGCAACACGGTGGCGGTGGTCTCCGACGGCACCGCGGTGCTCGGCCTCGGCGACATCGGCCCAGTGGCGGCGATGCCGGTGATGGAGGGCAAGGCGTGCCTGTTCAAGGAGTTCGCGGGCGTCGACGCGTTCCCGATCTGCCTCGACACGAAGGACCCCGAGGAGATCGTGCGCACGGTGAAGCTGATCGCGCCCGGTTTCGGGGGGGTCAACCTCGAGGACATCTCCGCGCCGCGCTGCTTCGAGATCGAGGATCGTCTCAAGCAGGAGCTCGACATCCCCGTCTTCCACGACGACCAGCACGGCACCGCGGTCGTCGTGATGGCGGCGCTGCTGAACGCCGTGAAGCTCACCGAACGGTGCCTGGAGGACCTGAAGGTGCTCGTGATCGGGCTCGGCGCCGCCGGCATCGCGGTGACGAAGATCATGCTCGCGGCAGGCGTGCGCGAGATCGTCGGCGCCGACTCCAAGGGAGCGGTGCACGTGCGCCGCGCCGACTACCTCGACGGCACGATGAACACGACCAAGCGGTGGTTTGCCGAGGGCACCAACCCCGAGTGCCGCGACGGCGCCCCCGCGGACGTGATCGACGGCGCCGACCTCTTGATCGGGGTGTCGGGCGCGCGCGCCCTGCCGGCGGAGGCGCTCGCGAAGATGAGCCGCGACGCGATGGTGTTCGCGATGGCCAACCCCAACCCCGAGGTGGTGCCCGAGGAGGCGGCGCCGTACGTGCGGATCATGGCGACCGGCCGCTCGGACTACCCCAACCAGATCAACAACGTGCTGTGCTTCCCCGGGATCTTCCGCGGCGCGCTGGATGTGCGCGCGAACGCGATCACCGAGGAGATGAAGATGGCGGCGGCGCGCGCGATCGCGGCGATCGTGCCCGAGCAGGAGCTGCGCGAGGACTACATCATCCCCTCGGTGTTCAACCGCGACGTCGCCCCGGCGGTGGCGGCGGCGGTCGCCGAGCAGGCGCGCGCGAGCGGCCTCGCGCAGGCCGGGCAGGAGGTGGGGTTCGCGCAGGCCGACGCCGCCACGGGGACGCACGCGGCGGCATCCGGCGGCGCGCCGGCGGGCGAGGGCCGCGTGCCGATGCCGGGGTAGGAGCGCCGCGATGACGGTCGCCAGCGGACGGAGGGCGGACACCGCGAAGGGCACATACCGGCGCCAAACCAGTGGCGGCCACGCCCGGCCACGCCCGACCGCCACGGGCCAAGACATGCACGATGCGGGTGATGGGCAGAGGATGCGGGTGACGATCACCGGCGCCACCGGCCTGATCGGCAACAAGCTGCTCGCGCACCTAATGGCGGACGGCGCCGAGGTGACGGTGCTCTCGCGCGACCCCGCCCGCGCCGCCGCGCGGCTGGGCGTACCAGCGGTGGGCTGGGACCCGCTGCGCGAACCGGCGCCCGCGGACGCCCTCGCCGGGCGCGACGCGGTGGTGCACCTCGCCGGCGAGAATGTCGCCCAGCGCTGGAGCGCGCGCGCCAGGCGCGCGATCCGCGAGAGCCGCGAGCTCGGCACACGCAATCTCGTCGACGGCCTGCGCGACTGCATCGAGCCGCTTGGCGGCGCGCGGGACGGGCATTCGGGAGGAGGAGGAGGAGGAGGAGGAGCGGCAGCAGGAAGAGGAGCAGGAGGAGGAGCAGCAGCAGGAAGAGGAGGAAGAGGAGCAGCAGCAGGAGGAGCAGCAGGAGCAGCAGGAGCAGGAGCAGGAGCAGGAGCAGGAGGAGCAGGAGCAGGAGCAGCAGCAGCA
>DATMMB010000094.1:0-2828 GCA_035569895.1 Solirubrobacteraceae bacterium
CCGTGCACGACTATCTGATCAACTGCACCGGCTTCGACCTCTTGGAGCAGTTGCGCGGCCTCTTCTCGCCGGCGCTGCGCGCGCGCATCGAGCGCCAAACGGGGCCGGTGTGGGACCGTCCCGCCGACGCCGAAGTGCCGATCGGGCGGGCGCTGGAGCTGGAGGGGATGCGCCCGCGCCTGTACATCCCCGGCCTCGGCGCGCTGCGCCAGGGGCCCGGCTTCGCCAACCTCGGCTGCCTGGGGCTGCTCGCCAACCGCGTGCTGGAGCCGCTGGTGCTCAGCGAGGACGCACCGGGCGAACGCCGGGCAGTGGCGGCCACGAGCCCCAGCAGCTGATTACTCGGCCACGCCCTCCCGCGCGGCGACCAGGCCGGCGACCAGCTCGCGCGCCTCGGGGCTGCTCTCCATCGCGCGGATCAAGATCGAGATCGTGGCGCCGAGCAGCGTGGGTGACACCGCGCCCGGGTCGGTGAGCTCGAGCATCCCGAGGCCGAGGCCGAGCGCGAGCATCACGTTGGCGAACTGCTCGTAGGCGCGCGGGGGCAGCTCCAAGCCGGCATCGGCGGAGCTGGCGGCGGCGAAGCCCGCGAAGGTGGCGCGCAGCTGCTGCAGCGCCGCGGCGAGGCGCGGGCGCAACTGCTCGTCGCGCTGGGCTTGGGCCCACAGCTCGATGAACAGACGAAAACGGTCGGGCTCCCGCTGCAGGCTCTCCATCCAGCGCTCGCTGCCCGCCAGTGGCCGCTCCCACGTGACCCGCTCGCGGTCGAACAGCTCCAGCTGCTCGGCGACCTGCCCCGCGAGGTGCTCCTCCACCAGGGCGAGCAGCAGATTCTCCTTGCTGCCGAAGTGCGCGTACACGGCGCCCTTGGTGAAGCCCGCGTCGGATGCGACCTCTTCGAGCGTGGCGCCGGCGAAGCCGAAGCGCGCGTACACCCGCGCGGCCGCCTCCAGCAGACACGAGCGCGTGTGCGCCTTGCGCGTGCTGCGATCGAACTTGCCGCGCGGCATCAGCCTCGCGCCCTTGACATATACTTGTAAGTAGATATACTCATCGGTACCCCCGGATTCTAGCTTCAAGGAGCGGTGCCATGAAGACCCAGCTACCCCCCGGTCCCAGCGCGCCCACAGCGTGGCAGACCCTCGCCTTTTGGAGTCGCCCCAACGCCTTCGCCGAGCGCTGCGCCGCGCGCTACGGCAGGCGCTTCACGCTGCGCATCATCGGGCAGCCGCCGTTCGTGGCGTTGTGGGATCCCGACGAGATCAGGGAAGTCTTCCAGGCGCCCCCGGACGTCCTGCACCCCGGCGAGGGGGCGCGGATCC
Organism: Solirubrobacteraceae bacterium; assembly: GCA_035569895.1. Lineage (GTDB taxonomy): Bacteria > Actinomycetota > Thermoleophilia > Solirubrobacterales > Solirubrobacteraceae > Palsa-744. The sequence continues at coordinate 1,323 of DATMMB010000094.1, forward strand.
TCGAACCGCTGGTCGGCCGCCACTCGGTGATCCTGCTCGACGAGGAGCCCCACCTGGAGCAGCGTAAGCTGCTGCTGCCCGCGTTCCACGGCGAGCGGATGCAGCGCCTGGCGGGTTTGATGGCACAACTGGCCGAGCGCGAGGTCGAATCGTGGCCCCGCGGGGAGCCGGTCGCCCTGCACGCGCGGCTGCAGGGGTTGACGCTCGAGATCATCCTGCGCGCGGTGTTCGGGCTGGAGCGGGGCGGTCGACTGGACGAGCTGCGCTGGCTGCTCAGCGAGATCCTCGCGTTCGCCGAGAACCCCCTCTCGATGCTGCCGCGCCCGCCGCGCGCGCTCACGCTGCGCGGGCCGATCGCCCGCCAGGATCGCCTGCACGCGCGCAACGACGAGCTGATCTACGAGCTGATCGCCGAGCGCCAACGCGCCGGGGAGGGCGAGGAGGGCGACGACGTGCTGGCGATGCTGCTCGCCGCCAGGCACGAGGACGGCTCGCCGATGAGCGCCGAGGAGCTGCGCGACGAGCTGATGACGGCGCTGGTCGCCGGCCATGAGACCACCGCCTCCGAGCTGGCGTGGGGCTTTGAGCGTCTCTCGCGCGAGCCGGCGGTGCTGGCGCGGCTGCATGAGGAGATCGACGGCGACTCCGACGAGGCCTATCTGACGGCCACAGTCCAGGAGATCCTGCGCCACCGCCCGGTGCTCCCCCACGCCGAGCCGCGCCTGGTGAAGCAGCCCGTGGAGATCGGCGGCTTCACCTACCAGCCAGGAGCGATCCTGGCGGCGTTCGCCCACCTCGTGCACCACGACCCCGCGATCTACCCCGAGCCTCAGGCGTTCCGCCCCGAGCGCTTCATCGAGAGCGAGGGCGGGAAGGCGCCGGGCACCTACACGTGGATCCCCTTCGGCGGCGGCCGGCGGCGCTGCCTCGGCGCGAGCTTCGCGCTGCTGGAGATGAAGCTGGCGCTGCGCGCGGTGCTGGAGCGCTGCGAGCTGCAGCCGGTGGGCGGGCCGGAGCGGGCGCGCAGGCGCAACATCACCGTCAGCCCCACCAGGGGGTGCGAGGTGATCGTGCGCGAGCGGACGGCCAAGCGCCGCGTGAACGCCCCGCCGGTGGCCGAGCCGATCGCCGCCTGACGCCGCCCTGGGGACACGCCGGCCCCGCCGGGATCGAGCCGCGGGCGGGCGGGCCCGCCGCTACTCAACCGCGCGCGCGGAGACCTCCTCCACCGCGCGCGCCGGCGCCTCGCCCCACAGCCGTTCCAGGCGGTAGAACTCGCGCGTGGCGGGCGTGAAGATGTGGACGACCACGTCGAGGTAGTCCATCAGCACCCACTGCGCGTGGCCCACCCCTTCCACGCGGCGGGGGAAGATGCCGAGCTCGTGCTTGGCGCCCTCGTGGACGGCGTCGTGGATCGCCTTCACCTGACGGTCGGTGTTGCCGGAGCAGATCAGGAAGAAGTCGGTGTACCCGACCAGGCCGCGCATGTCGAGCTCGAGCACGTCG
>DATMMB010000095.1:0-4791 GCA_035569895.1 Solirubrobacteraceae bacterium
GACTTCTACGGGCGCGTCACCGGCGTGCCCCGCCGCGAGCGGCGCGAGCGGATCGCCGAGGCGATCGAGACAATGGAGCTTCAGCACATGCTCGAGCGCCTCGCGCGCACACTCTCCGGCGGGATGCTGCGCCGCCTGGAGATCGCAAGCGCACTGCTCAACCGCCCGCGGGTCCTGTTCCTCGACGAGCCGACCGTCGGCCTCGACCCCAACGCGCGCACGATGGTATGGGAGCGGCTGCGGGCGCTGCGCGAGCAGGAGGGCACGACGATCCTCGTCACCACGCACGTGATGGAGGAGGCCGAACGCCACTGCGACCGGCTCGGCGTGATCGACCGCGGCCGGCTGATCGAGCAGGGCGAGCCGGCGGAGTTGATCGAGCGCCACCGCGCCGCCAGCCTCGAAGAGGTGTTCACGACGATCACCGGCCGCTCCCTCGCGGGAGAGGGGCAGGAGGATGAGGAGGAAGGGAGGTTGGCCGATGTCCGCGCCCAGCGCCGCGTCGCGCGCCGCCTCGGCTGAGCGCCCACGGCCGGCGGGGGCGCTGAGCGGGGGGCCGCTGCTGCGCCTCGCAGAGGGCACGCTGGCGATGGCGCAGGCGGAGCTGCGCAAGCTGCGCCACGACCACCTCGACATCGTCACCCGCTCGGTGCAGCCGCTGTTGTGGCTGTTCATCTTCGGGTCGGCCGTCGGCGGCGCGCACCTGATCAACGCCGGCCACGTCGAATACCGTGCCTACCTCGCACCCGGCGTGATGGCGCAGGCGGCGATGTTCATCGCGATCTTCTTCGGCCTCGCGGTGATCTGGGAACGCGACGTCGGCCAGTTGCAGCGGCTGCTCGCCACACCGCTGTCGCGCACCTCGATCGTGCTCGGCAAGGCCGCCGGTGCGTGCGTGCGCGCGCTCGTGCAGGCGGTGTTGCTGCTGGCGGTGCTGGCGATCGCCGGCATCGGGGTGCGCTGGAGCGTGGCGGGTGTGGCGGGGACACTCGCGATGCTGATGCTGGGCACAGCCGCGTTCGCCTGCATGTCGATGCTGCTCGCCGCCGCGGTGAAGGAGCGCGAGCGCTTTATGGGGATCGGCCAGCTGATCATGATGCCGCTGTTCTTTGCCTCCTCCGCCCTCTACCCGCTGGCGATCATGCCGGCGTGGCTGCGGGCGATCGCGCGCGCCAACCCCCTCACCTACGAGGTGCAGGGGCTGCGCCAACTGCTCGTCGGCGTCGGCGGCGCCGGCGTGGTGTGGCTTGACTTCCTGGTGGTGGCCTTTTTCTTCGCGGTGATGCTGGTGGCGGCCACCCGCGCCTACCCGAAAGCGATCCTGTGAGCGATCGCCCCACACGACCGCCAACGAACAGAGCGCCGGGCGCGTCGCGCCTCGGACGTGCTCGGCATGTCACGCCGAGCCGACTCCCACGCCGCGTATCGGCAGCCGCGGCGGGCGTTGCCTACAGTCAGTTGAGCTCAGCCAGCGGGAGAAAGGAGCACAGCCGTGGAGCGTAAGTGGTGGACCCTGATCGCGGTGTCGATCGCGATCTTCATGTTGCTGCTCGACATAACCGTCGTGAACGTCGCGCTGCCCTCGATCCAACGCGACCTGCACTCCTCCTTCTCCGACCTGCAGTGGGTGGTGAACGCCTACGCGCTGACGCTGGCGGCGCTGCTGCTGACATCCGGCGCGCTCGCCGATCTGTTCGGGCGGCGGCTGATCTTCACCGCCGGCCTGGTGGTGTTCACCTGCTCCTCGGCGGTCTGCGGCGTTTCCTCCACGCCGCTGATACTCAACCTCGCGCGGGCCGTGCAGGGGGTGGGCGGTGCGATGATGTTCGCCACCTCCCTGGCGCTGATCGCGCAGGCCTTTCACGGCCGCGAGCGCGGGGTGGCGTTCGGCGTGTTCGGCGCAGTCACCGGCGCCGCCGTGGCGGTGGGGCCGGTGATCGGCGGCCTGATCACCTCCGGGATCGGGTGGGAATGGATCTTTTTCGTCAACGTCCCGATCGGGATCCTCGCGGTGGTGCTGACGCTGGCGCGCGTGGAGGAGTCGAAGGACCCCAATGCCAAAGGCGTGGATTGGCTCGGCCTGGTGACGTTCTCCGGGTCGCTGTTTCTGCTGGTGTATGCGCTGATCGAGGGCAACGGAGACGGCTGGGGCTCGACCAAGATCGTGTCGATGCTGGTCGCCGCGGCGGCGCTGCTGGTGGCGTTCGTGATCGCTGAGAGCCGCCAGACGAGGCCGATGCTCGACCTCTCGCTGTTCCGCCGCCCGGCGTTCACCGGCGCCAGCATCGTCGCCTTCTCGATCTCGGCGTCGATGTTCGCGATGTTCCTCTACCTCACCCTCTACATCCAGGACGTCCTGCGCTACAGCCCGCTGCAGGCCGGCCTGCGCTTTCTGCCGACCACGCTCGTGATGTTCCTTGTGGCGCCGATCGCCGGGCGCCTCAGCGTGCGGGTGCCGGTGCGGCTGCTGCTGGGGTGCGGCCTGTTGCTGATCGCCGCCGGCCTGCTGGCGATGACGGCGGTGGAAGTGAGCTCCGGATGGACGGTGCTGATCCCCGGCTTCGTTATCGCCGGCGCCGGCGTGGGGCTGATCAACCCGCCGCTGGCGTCCACGGCGATCGGCGTGGTGCACTACTCGCGCTCGGGGATGGCCTCAGGCATCAACAGCACCTTCCGCCAGGTGGGGATCGCCACTGGGATCGCCGGTCTCGGCGCGATCTTCGAGCACGAGCTCAGCCACGTCACCACCGCCACGCTGGCCGCCCACGGCCAGGCCCGCGCGGTTGGGGCCGCCGCCCACGGCAAGCTCGGCGCGGCGCTCCAGTCGGGCGAAATCGGCGGCATCCTGCACACCCTCTCCCCCGGCGCGGCCGCCGTGTTCGAGCACGCCTACCGCACGGGCTTCGTCGAAGCGTTCACCACGATCCTCACGGTCGCCGCGGCAGTGGCGTTCGCCGGCGCGGTGTGTGCCTTCCTGTTGGTGCGCGGCCGTGACTTCGTCGCCGCCGCCGAGCCCGTCACCGAGACCGCGGCGGCGCCCGGCGAGCCGGTGGCGGTGGGGTAGCCGATGCGTACCTGCGCGAATCGCGCCCCCATCGGGGCGCGCGATACGGCACGCGCGCGATCGCGCCAGCCGACGCTCACCCCTTCGATCGGCGCTCGTATCCCGGGCAGGCGAGCACCGGCAGGCGCGGATAACGCGGGAACGCCGGGTCCTCGCGCGAGCGTTCGCACAGCGAGAACACCGAGCCGCGCGTGTTGGGAACCCGACGCTGGTGGGCACAGCTGTCGCACAGTCCGGCGTCTTCACCGCGCGCCCAGGGCGGAGTCGGGGTCGGGGAGGTCGGGGTCGCGGACATCGAAGCCGCGCAGGAACGCGTCCGCGCGGCTTCGCGCGAGGCTCGCTTGGAGTCCATCAGCGCAGGGTACCCGGACCCCTGCAATAATAGTTGACTAAGCAACTATGGCGATCTTCTACCGACTGCTCGGCTTCCTGCGCCCCTACAGGCGCGGCTTGACGATCTCGTGGATCCTCGCCAGCCTCGCGATGGTGATGACCGTCGCGCTGCCGGTCCTCACGGGGCACGCGGTGGAAGCGATCAATCATGGCGCCCACGCCGCCGAACGCCATCAGATGGCGCCGCGCACGCACGACCGCGACACGCTGCTGACGCTGGCGCTCGTGATCCTCGCGGTGGTGCTGGTGCGCTGGGGGGCGATGTATTGGCGGCGGATGGTCGCCGGGCGCGTCTCGCTGGGCGTCGAATACGACCTGCGCGAGCGCCTCTACGGCCATCTGCAGCGCCTGGAGCTGGGCTTCTTCGACCACCAGCAGACCGGTCAGCTGATGTCGCGCGCCACCGTGGACCTGCAGGCCGTGCGCTTCTTCCTCGGCTACGGGCTCGTGTTCATCCTGCAGTCGATCCTCACAATCGTGCTCGCCGGCATCGTGATGGTCGTCGTCAACCCCGAGCTGGGCCTAATCGCGCTCGCTCCGGTGCCGTTCGTGGTGGTCATCTCCTACCGCTACGGCCGCCGCGCTCGGCCCGCGATCCAAGAGGTGCAGCAGCGCATCGGCGAGCTCACCGCGGACGCCGAGGAGAACATCACCGGGGTGCGGGTCGTCAAGGCGTTCGCCCGCGAGCCCCGCCAGCTGGAGCGCTTCCAGCGCAGCTCCGGGCGCGTGTTCGAGCAGGCGATGGTCACCACCCGCCTGGAAGCAGCCTACAACCCAGTGATCGGCTTCCTGCCTCAGCTCGGTCTCGCCGCGGTGCTGCTCGTGGGGGGCGAGTCGGTGATCCACGCCCACCTGACGCTCGGCCAGTTCACCACGTTCTACCTGCTGCTGAACATGCTGATCAGCCCGATGCGCTCGCTCGGTGTGACGCTCAACCTCGCCCAGCGCGCCACCGCCTCGGGTGCGCGCATCTTCCAGGTGCTCGACCGCGAGCCCCATCTCGTCGAGCCCCCCGGAGCCCCTGCGCTTCCAGCCGGCAACGGCCACGTGGAGCTGAAGGGCGTCACGCTGCGTTACGAAGATCCCCATGACGAGCTGACGGGGATCGGCTCCGCGGCTGCGCACGCGCCGGCGGAGCAGAGAGCACGGGCGGTGCTGCACGACATCGACCTTGACGTGCCCGCGGGGCGCACCGTCGCGCTGGTGGGCGCCACCGGCTCGGGCAAGACCAGCCTCGTGGCGCTGATCTCGCGGCTGTACGACCCCGCCGCGGGAAGCGTCCTGCTGGACGGAGCCGACGTGCGGGAGGTGGGCCTGCGTTCGCTGCGCTCCGC